>JBAYFD010000137.1:0-5336 GCA_041667365.1 Fibrobacteraceae bacterium
GTGGCGCAAGTCCGTGGACGCGTTCCAGAGTTATTCCGCACAGGTGATGGGCAGCGCCTGGTTTTACGGAGCGCTTGCCGCGCTCATTTCCGCGGTCGGGGCTGTTGTCGTCATCCGTCGCAGACGCCGGGGTCTTGGCGTTTACGCGGTGAATTCTCAAAGTGCCGCGGAATGGCGCAAAAAGCTCGCTTCCGCGGAGAAAGCACTTCGCCGTGGCGGCTTTGTCCGCGTTCCCGGGGAAACCGTGGGCGTGTTCCTCGCGAGGCTCCGGTCGGAGGGAGCGGAAAAGCGGGGAAGGCGCGTCCGCGCGGCGCTCCAAATTCTGGAAGCTTACGAAAACGGACGTTGGCGCTGACTTTCCGCTTTTCTATTTTGAGGGTGTGAAAACAGCGCTCTTTTTTTCCCTTGCTTTTTGTGCTTCCGCCTTCGCCGCGGTCATTTCCGATACCCCCTCGAAATTTGTATTCGAAGACTTTGTAAGAAGCACGTCGGCAAGCGCCTGTGACGGCGGCGGTGTGCGGCTCGCTCCGGAAAACGCCGTGTTCCTTCCCGGCTCCGCGCTTCCGTACCGCGCTTACCGCGTGGCGCTTCCTGCGAATACAAAGCCTTCCGTGAGCGTTTCCGATGAATCCGTGAGTTCCGCGACTATCGACTGGTGCCCGGAGGATACGCTCGTTTCCAAGGGCATTCAGGTATCGAATCCTGTTTTGCGCGACGGCCTCTGGGTCGCGGACATCCGTATTCCTCTGGTTTCCGGCAGTTCTTCCCGCTGGACTCTCCGCACGAAATTCAAGATCACGGTCGCATTCTCCGGCTCTGCGCAGGGGAAAAAGCCGGGCAAGCGCATTCTGGAATCCGTTCTCAACCAGACGTCCGCAGCCCGTTTCGGCACCGGCGAGGGCGTGAATTCCCGTGCCCTCCGCAAAGCATCGCAGTCCGAACTTTCGGAAGTTACCTGGCTCACGCGTTTCCTCGTTGGGGACAAGGAACCGGGAGGAACATCGGAAGACGGTCTTTACGCTGTAAGCTTTTCTGAAATCCGTAACGCCCTCTCGACTCAAGGGCGGCAGGAAGAACTCGACGGCATCTCCGTGAGCAAACTCCGCTTATACGGGGCATCTCCGGATACCCTTCCCGACGTGATCCGCGGCACTGCGGATATTCTCCCGACGCAGTTGTTCCAAATTCCCATAGAAGTCCGGGACCACAACGGCAAGGACATGACGGCGGATGGTATTTTCGATGACGGAGACTCCATTGTTTTCGTCGGTTACGGAACATCGTTCTGGAAACGCGCGGATCTCGAAGACACGACGCTTGCCGCGGGTCAGATGGATTACTACTTCTCCTCTTCGCCGTACAGCTTCTATCAGTATTTTCAGCTCGGCTGGAGCGCGTCCGGCACGGGAAGCCGCCTCGCTTATGCGGCGCAGCCGTCGGGGACGGCTAAAACGATAAACTGGCTGAATTATGCGCGCGTGGAAAAAGACGCCTATCTCCGCGACACTTATTACGGCAATGACGGCGGCTGGGAAGACGCCACGGGCAAGGAATGGTTCTGGTACTGGCATTCTCCGGTGGATACGATGACCCTATCATCCGCTATACTCACGACCGACGCCGTGAAAAATCTCACGGGGCGCATTGCCGGCGGCCAAGAATATATTGCCTTCACATATTATCCGCACCGCTCGACGTATGCTTCGTCAATCTCGGAGGACATTGTTCAGAATGCGGACAAGGCTTTTTCCTCTTATCCGTATTCCATACGCATGTCCCATATCGCTTTTTCCGCACAAGTGAACGGGGCGACGCTTCCTGCTTACGACAGGCTTCTTCCGGGCGGCAATTTCCAGATTTCCGGTCCGGGATTCAAGGACAGCGATAATTCCGTTTCCCTTACGATGCTTCCGAATAATTTTCAATATGACCGTTTCGACGGCTATTCAATCGCATACCAATGGACGCCGGCGCTCAAGAGTTCCGATTCCGCGGTATGGCTTCTTCCCGGGCGCGCTGGCGGCGTCATCAGCATTCCCGCGGGTCCGGACGCAAGTCTCCGCGTGCTCAAGTTCCGCAATTTTGAACCTGTCGCTCTTCTGACGGTGAAGAACGGCTTTGCGAAGGACAGTGCCGATGCATCGGCGGATTACCGCTACCTGCTTTACCGTGCGGACAAATTCAAAAAGCTTGCTTCCATAGAGGGCATCCCTGCAAAAGTCGACGGCATCCTCGGCGATATTTCCCGGATTTCTTCTAAAACGGAATATCTGATCATTGCTCCGGAAGTGTTCCAGAAGCCGGCGGAAGCTCTCGCGGAATTCCGCGCCGGCGGCGAAGCAGTCACTGCATTTAATACGACGGTCGTTCTTTCCGAAGATATCTACCGGGCCTATTCCGGCGGGTATATGACTCCGGTCGCGCTCCGCAATTATATCGCTTATGCGCGTTCCGTGTGTCCTGATCTGCGCTACGTGCTCCTCGCGGGCAACGGACACTTTGACTACCGTGGGTTTCACAGCGGGTACAAGGCGAACCGCATTCCTCCGTTTGAGAAAGAAGATGCGACGACCGATGATTTCTTCGGAGTGCTGGACTCCGGAGAATCCGTCCGGTTCGGAACTTATGACATGGATGTCGCCGTGGGCCGCCTTCCGCTAGCCTCTGTCGCCGATTTCAACGCCTACAATGAAAAAGTGAAGCAGTACGAACAAACTTCCAAAATGGACAACGGGGAATGGCGCAATTCCATACTCCTCGCGGCGGATGACGACTGGACGGGCTACTCGATCGATGAGATGCGGCATACGGAAAATCAGGAAGAAGTCGCCGACATGCTCACGTCCGGAGCCGATTCGAGTAACTACAGGTTCGACATAAAGAAAATTTATCTGCTGGATTATACGGCGGATGCCGGCGGGCAGAAACCGGAAGCGGCTTCGGATCTCATCAACAAAATCAACCAAGGCGCGCTGTTCACGCTTTATTCCGGACATGGCTCGATGGTCGCGTGGGCTTATGAAGGCTTGCTTAAGTCGACGTACATTTCCGACATTTCCAATAAAGGGCGCTATACGATCCTCGGCTCGTTCTCCTGCACCGTGGGCCGCTTTGACAAGGGCAATGCGACTTCGCTTTCGGAAACATTCATTCAGGCTCCTGATGACGGCGCGATTATTTCCATCGGCGCTACGCGGGAAACGTTCTCTACTCCGAATAAAATCCTTGAAAAGTCCATTCTGGAAAACGCTCTTTTCCCGACCGGAGGTACCATCGGGAATGCATTCCGGATGGCGAAAGGGACATCTCTGTCCAGTTACAACGAGCAGCGGTATAATAACGAGCGCTATGTATTGCTCGGCGAGCCCGTCATTTCCCTTCCGGACCAGAGACTGTCCGTTTCCCTCGATCAGAAAGTGGACACAATTCAGGCGCTCGATAACATGACGCTTTCGGGAAGCGTGTCCGGATTGTCTTCCGGCATGGTGCGGCTCAACATATTAGAACAAAGTTCTTCTAAAAATCTTACGCGCCGCACTGGGAGCGGAAATATCAACGTGCCTGTCGTGTATGACGGCTCTCCGGTTTACAGCGAAGACGTCGCCGTCGAGAACGGACGGTTCCGCGCGAATTTCATTACGCCCCGGAAAATTTCGTTCGGCGATACCGCCGCGGAAATCCGTCTATGGGCTTATGGTAGCGGCGTCGCTGCGATCGGCCGGGGACTTGAAAAGGGAATCGCCATTTCCGGGACGTCTTCTTATGCGGATTCCCTGAATGATAAGGTTCCTCCTTCGATATCCATCCAGTCCTGCCTTTCGCCGTCTTCCGGAACCTCGTTTTCCGAGGGGGAGAATGTGACGCTCGCCTCTCCCGCATGTCTCCAGGTGACAATCGAGGATTCCACCGCGCTTGATTTCCGCGAGCAGGCGGACGAGGGAATTTCTTTTGAAGTCCTGAATTATACGGATCCGTTCCACCCATGGCCGTATCTCGAGCAGGGGAGCAAGAAAGCCGTTGTGCGGATGACGTTCTCTTCGGGCAAATATCCGGCGGGGACTTACAAATTCAAGGTCGCCGCGCATGACATCCTCGGAAATGAGAGCACAAAGACAGTGAATCTTGAAATTACGGAAGCGCTTTCCGAGGGCTTGAGCGACGTATTCAACGCCCCGAATCCGATGAAGAAAACGACGACGTTCTATTTCAAGAATCTGGCGGTGAACCGCGCTTCGAACGTATCCATCCTGATTTATAATCAGAACGGAAGGCTCGTGCAGCACATAGCCGATGTGGAATCCGGGGTCACTACGTGGGACGGCAGGGACTTCTATGGTCGCAAACTGGCGAACGGGCTCTATTTTTACATAGTGAAGAGCGAAGTGGCCGCGGATGGCTCGAATCCTAAAAAATCATTCTCCCGCAAGCAAAAGCTCGTTATTTCCAGGTGATGGCGCTTAAAAAGTGCTATCTTTGCGTGCCGGAAAAGGAAGGATAGAAAGATGGATTTACGGGAAAAACCGGGTAAAGTGCAGAAGTTCGCGGAATTCGTGCTCCGTTTCCGGCTGATTGTCGTCATCCTGCTTGCGCTCGCCTGCATTTTTGCCGGTCCTGCGTTTCTGGATGTCATTTCTTACGTCCTCGGCGCGACGGAAGAATGTTCCATGTGCGTGTTCAAGCTCTGCAACGGCGGATTTCTCGCTTCGAGCGGTATTCTTATTCATATCGCGGTCGGCGCGACCGTTGTCTTCGGGCTCCGCCTGTTCGTGAGTGGGTTCCGCAGCGCGATGATGTTCCTGATCGCGCTCGCCTGCGTGCCTATGCTTGTGCTCGCGCTCAGCGGTTCCGAAGAAGTCATTCTGTATATTTACGGCGTCGCCGGGCTCATCGCGCTCATCCTCTGCATTTTTGTGAAGCATTCGCAGACGTGCGCTCTAATTCCTTTGTATTTAATGAGCTTCGCTTATACTTCCTACTGCACCGCTACGGAAATCCCGGAACTCACCTGGGGCGCTTATATGGTGCTGATCGTGGCGGATACGTTCGGAATAACGATTCTTGCCGGACATGAACTTTCGGACGGGACGCCGGTCTCCGGCGCGGTGATCAAGGCTTTCCGCAAGCTCTTCCTGCCGATTCTCGTATCGGCGCTCGCGGTCGCGCTGGTGTCCACGATTTACAGCGTGCATTCCTTGAAAGAAGTTCCGCTTGCGCTCACGCTCCGCCTCCGCGATGCAGCGGTGTATGTGCTAGCCGTGTCCGCGGGCGTGCTACCGCTGATTTCCCTTATGCCGCTCAAGCGCCTGCGCGCCGCGGAACGGAAGATTAAACTGTAA
>JBAYFD010000138.1:0-5271 GCA_041667365.1 Fibrobacteraceae bacterium
ATTATGCTCGCGCTGCACGATGCGTCTTGATGTCCGCGACCTTCTTTTTGGCTTTGTGGAATATCGCATTCGGCAGCCAGAAGAATGTCGGGATCAGGTACATCGTAAGAATCCCGGAAACAATGAGGCCGCCAACGCTCGCGATGCCCATGGGTTGGGTCGCCGAAGCCACATCGCCGCCGATTCCAAATGCGAGCGGAAGCTGCGCTACGATGGAGGCGAAGGTTGCAAGCATAATGGCCTGGAATTTTTCCTTGCCAGCCGCGAGAATCGCCGATCGCCGTCCCATCTGTCCGCTTCGCAGATGCTGATTCGCGGAATCCAGAAGCAGGATCGCGTTGTTCACCACGACGCCGATGAGCATTACGATGGCCATGAGGGCGATCATCGAAAGTGCGCGCCCTGTGACGATGAGCGAAAGAATCACGCCGACCGCACCCATCGGGATCGTTGTCATAATCACAAGAGGCTGCGCGAAGGATTCGAGAAGAGCCACCAGCAGAATGTAGGTTAGGATGATTGCCATGATGATCGCTGCCGTGAATTCGTTCACCATGTCGCTCTGCATCTCAGCCGTACCGCCGAAGCTGAAGGAGACCCCGTCCGGCACGCCATCCCATTTCTTTGATTGCGCTGTGATTTTGCTCATTATCTCACCCGTGGTATGCCCTGGGGTGAGGTTCATCGAGATTTCGACGAGGCGCTGTTTGTACTTGCGTTCGATCATCGTCGGCGCAAGGTCGTTCTTCACGTTGAAAAGCGCCGTCACCGGGACGTAACCTTTCGGAGTGAGTACGGGCAGATCAAGCATATCCGTGCGCTTCTGACGATCTTGTTCCTGAAGGCGGAGATACAAATCGTATTCCGTGCCGTTCTCCGTGTAAGTGCTTGCCTGATAACCACTCACGTAAATGTATGCCGCAGTCGCCGCGCCCTGCACTGTCATGCCGTAGTCGGCGATGGCCGCCCGGTTGGGTTCGAACGCGATTTCCTGCTTGCCCGCTTCGTAGCTGGATTTGACTTCGACGACGCCGTTCATTTCCTTGACTTTCGCCATCGCGATTTCGGAGGCTTTGATCACGGAGTCCCCGTTGAGGCCCCCGACTTCAAGAACGACATCCCCTTCTTCGCCGCCGCCCATTTCCGTAGTGCTGGAACTCTTGATACTCAGGTAGGCATCGGGAATGTCCGCAAGAACGCCGCGGAGGGAATCAATGATCGCTTCAGTGGAGCGCACGCGCCCTTCAGTTTTTTTATCCTTGAGAGTCATCTTGAGCGTCGCTTGGTTTACGCTGCTCAGGCCGGATTCACCGCCTGCGGTCACATAGTAACGCTTGAGTTCAGGAATGCCCTTGATTCGGCTTTCGATGACTTTGGAGATGCTGTCCGTCGTTTCGATGTTCGTACCGACGGGCATTTGGAGCGAAATCTTGATGACGCCTTCATCGCTTTTCGACATCAGTTCCACTGACATGTGGTTCTTGACCATGAAGAACGTGAAGTAGATGACGGCTACGAGGAGGACGATCTGGACGATGACGCCCAGGCGGGAAAGTGCGAAAGAAAGCGTACGGAGGTAGAAAGCGCGCGCCTTGTCCATCACTTTTGGGAACACCGCTATTATGCGATTGAAAAGGTTTGGCTTTTTTTCAACGAAGTTCCCGTTTGCATCGCGCTTGCGGGCCTTGAACATGTAGGCCGCCATGAGTGGTGTGAGCGTAAATGTGATGAGTAGGGAGACTGCGGTCGCGAACACCATTGTCATGCCGTAGGTGCGGAAAAAGGAACCTGCGATGGATTTCATGAACGCGATGGGCACGAATACGCATACGTTGGTGAGGGTGGATGCCATTACGGCGACTAAAATTTCAGTTGTCCCTTTGTACGCCGCTTCCTTGGGCTCCATACCATCGTTAATCTTGTCTGAAATATTTTCAAGAACGATGATCGAGTTTGTGACGAGCAGGCCTACCGCGCTAGATAGCGCCATCAGCGACATAATATTGATGGTGAATCCAGCGAAGTACATAAAGGTGAATGCGCCGATGACCGAGATAGGCATCGTTACCGCGGCGATGAACATCGAACTGAACTTGCCGAGGAATAGCAGGAGTACGATGGCCGTGAGCACAATCGCTATTTTAATATTTGTGATAACGTTGTCTAGGGACTCCTGAACTTTTTCGGATTTGTCGTATACGAGGTTCAGCTTGTAGCCTGCAGGCAGCGTCGCATTGATTTTCTCAACTTTGGCGCGGATAGCCTTTGCTACGGCGACGACGCTCGCGTCCGTGCGCTTCTTGATATCGAGACCCACGGAATTCGTGCCGTTGTAGCGCGAAACGGAAGTGACATCTTCGACTGTATCTTTGACGTCTGCAATTTCGGACAGACGGATTACGCCGTGCGAAGTCGGAATTTCCATGTTGCGGATTTCATCGAGGCTCTTGAACTTGCCGGTGGTGCGGGATGCCGTGTTCTTGCGCTTGCCGCGCATATCGCCCACGGGGTAGTTGATGTTTTCGGCCTGTAAAAGTCCCATCACGGTCGCCGCATCCACCTGCCGTGCGAGAATGTCTTTCTTGCGGAGGCTCACGAGAATTTCGCGCTTCGTGCCGCCGAAAAGATCGACGCTCGCGACGCCCGGGGTCGAGGTAAGGAGGGGCTTGATTTCATCGTCCGCCTTTTTGCGGAGTTCCGTAGAATTCGAAGGACCGGTGAAAGCGTAGCTCATCATGGCGGAATTGTTGATATCCACCTTGGAAATGATCGGGTCCTTGACTGCGTCCGGGAAGTCCGCCGCTGCCTGGGAAATCTTGTCACGCACGTCGTTCGCGGCGACATCGATGTCCGTGCCCATTTCGAACACGATGACGAACACCGCGTAATGCTCCATCGCATAGACTTTGACGTAATCAATGCCGTCGATGAGTTCCACTTGGTCTTCGATGGGCTTAGCCACGGTGGATTCGAGTTCTTCGGGGCTTGCGCCTGTATATTGCACAACTGCGGTCACCACCGGAACTTCGAAGTTCGGAAGCAGGTTGACCGGCATCATGCGGTAAGTGTAGACACCGAAGACGATGACGGTCAGGATGACCATCAGCATCATAATCGGCTTGTAGATACTCGCCTTGATCATTTGGGTCTCCTTGGCCTATTCCGTCACGAGGACTTTATCGCCGTCGTTCATTCTGGACATGCCTTCGACCATTACCTTGTCGCCGGGGTTCACTCCGTCGAGAATCTGGGTCGTGTTTTCGCCAACGACGCCGAGGGTTACGAATTTGCGTTTGGCCTTCCCTTTTTCGTCCACGATCCACACCGTGTTCACGCCGTCCTTGTAGACGATCGCGTCATTCGGAAGAGTGAGACCCTTGACATTACGCGCGTGAATCTTTGCGGAGACGAACATGCCGGGCAGGAGCTTTTTGCCCTTGTTGTTGAACGTGATTTCGACGGGGAAGAACCGCGTGCTCGCATCGGCGGCGAGCGGAACCATAGTGACCTTGCCCTTGAGCGTCTCTCCGTTGAGCGTGATTTCGGCGACTGCGCCCTTCTTGAAAAGTCCGATGTCCTGGCTCGTGATGTTGAGTTTGAGGATCACCTGGTCGAGTTTTGCGATCGTGAACATCACTGTGTTCACTCCCGGAACTTCGCCGACCTTGAAGCGTGCATCCGTGACGACGCCTGCCGCCGGAGCGAGGACGAGGGTCGCGCGGCGCGCCGCTTCGAGCTGCATTTTAGCGATGCTGAGCTGAGTTTCGGACTGGTCGAGGTCCTGCTGCGAAACGCCGCCCTTCGCGCGGACATCGCGGAGGCGCTGCGTCGTCGTTTCGAGGAGCTTCACCTGTTCGGATGCCTGCTGATAGCTGCTGTTATCGCCCGTGAATGAGAATTCGGCGAGGACCTGATCCTTGCGCACGGACGTTCCGACCTGAACGTTTATTTTCGCAATGGGATCGGAAAGTTTAGCGACGGCATTCGTCTGCTGGATGCCTTCGATGGATCCGCTGAATTCTCGGATGTCTTCGACGCTCGCTGCTGCGGCGGTGATGATTTTCGCCGGCTTGCCCTTCTGAGCCTGGATTTCTTCCATGGTGAGGGCGGCTTTCGCTTCCTTTTTACCGCCGCAGGCGGCGAGGAGAAGGGAAAGAGCACTGAGAGTGATGATGTTTCTTAGGAGTGTCGTTTTCATAATTATTCCTCTTAATATTCTCCAGTGGCCTTCAGCAGGGCGTTGTAAGATTTGTTCCAGTCCACGACTGCGGACATATAGTCCAGGCGGGCGTTCTTGAGACTCATGTTTGCGTCAAGGAAGTTGAGCTGAGTTTCCTTGCCGGCCTTGTAGGCCGCTTCCGTCATGTCAAGGTTCTTCTGCGCGAGATCGACGCGGCGGGCCTGGATGTCGAGCTGCTTCTGCGCGTTGTCGAGCGTATTCGCCGCGGATTCCATTTCGAGGCGGATGCCGCGCTCTGCGTTATCCTTCTGGATCTGCGTCTTGCGGAGGCTGGTTTTCGCCTGCACTACGGCTTCCCGCGTCTTCATGCCGTTGAAAAGATTCATCGAGAAGTTGAGGTAGATTTTTTTGGAAATGTTGTCGTCCCAGTCCGGCGCGTCCCATTTGAACGCGCGGTTCTGCCCGTTCTGGTACATGATGGATCCGCCGAGGACGATGGTCGGTTTGTAGTCGCCCTTCTCGATGTCGATGTTCTCGGTGTACATCTTTTCGCTTTCATCGAGCTGGGTGAGTTCCTTGCGGCGTTGGCGCACGTTCGCCATCGTGGTGTCCGGAGTCTGAATGTTGCCCGATTTCGGGTCGCGGAGTTCGCCCTGGAATTCCACGTCGGCGTTCCAGGGAAGTCCCATCGTATTCAGAAGGGCGTTGCGGGCGACCACGCGGTCCTTTTTCGTCTTGTCGAGGGAAGACTGAAGATCGTCCATCGAAAGGTGGGCGCGGATCTGGTCGAGTTCCGTGGCGAGTCCGCTCTTGACGGCGACATCGACGTAGTCGAGGTGCTGCTGGAGTTGGTCCATGCTTTCCTGCAGGATGACGATTGCGGAATCGAGGTAGATGAGCTGGTCGAAGGAATTCTCCACATCGTAGCGGACGTTCTGTTTGGTTGTTTCAAGGGTGAGCTCGTTCACGCGGCGGTAGGATTTTGCGATCCTGACGCCCGTGGAAACCTTGCCCTGCGCATAAAGGATCTGCGTCGCCGTGAGACCGACCTGTGTGCCCCAGCGGTAACCGCCCATCGCGGAAAGCGCGTA
>JBAYFD010000139.1:0-5250 GCA_041667365.1 Fibrobacteraceae bacterium
AACCTTCATCTTCCGTGTCTCGGGGCGTTTCCCGCGCCCGAATCGAAAATTAGTAACGAACCGTACCGGGGAAACCGATTCCATTATCTTTTGCTTCATTTTCGCTTTTCTTTTCATTCGTTTCTCAGGCATGGCAAAGGAGCGGCCATGGACATCATTGTCTGGCTGCCGCCATCATCCTGCCACTCGGCGGCGGTCGCGCTCATCAGCAGGCGCGGCTCCAGCTGCTCGATGCGGAACGCGTTGAAATCGCGGCACTCACGGCGCTCCTGAAAATAGGAATAGAAAAACCGAAATATAAGTTCTTCATAAAAATTCCGTTGTCATCACTCCAACGCGGATGGTGCCGTAAGGCGACTTTCGCATAATGCGCAAAAAAGACGACCATTCACGAGCCTTAGAAGATAAGAGCCGCAGCGGACACTGTTAAATTTTATTACCATCAGCACGCAAAAGACATAATCCGAAAATATTCTGCACCCTATGCTCAATGCATTTCGGCACATAATTTCCCATTTTTACGTAACATCCCCGGAAATCCAGATTTTTTTTTCTAACTTTAGTGCACCATGAGAGGAAATCTTGACCCGGACAACTTTATATCCCTGCTCCGCAAGCTCCAGAGCCTGCGCCACTTCCCCGGCGACCCCGGACAGTTCTTCGGCGCCTATCTGGACGCGCTGCAAGCGGCGGCGGGGGCAAAGGCCGGCATACTCTGCCTCCGCGACGCCTCCCGGGAATGGCGGACCCTTGCCTATTCCCCGAAGACGGGCGGCGAAGAGAAATACCTCAAAGTTTTCCTCGGCGCCATCGACGCCTGCGAAAAGGAATGCAAGGCCAGGGGCGCGGCGATAATCCCCGCGCAGGAATACACCGTCATCGCGGCACCCGTGTTCCTCGAAGCCCCCGAGAACAGCATCCTTTTCCTGGGCTACCTCCCCGGGTCCCCGGAATGCGACCCGGCGCGGGCCGTCCAGGCGTGCATCACGCTTTCCGACCTCTACGCGGAATACAAAATCCGCCGGGGCGTGAACGATTCCGCGGCGATAAAGAAGGACCTCTCCGCCATCTTCGAAATTCTGCAGACCGTGAACGATTCCGCCAAGTTCCAGGCCGCGGCGATGAGCCTCACGGGGGAACTCGCGAACCGTAACTCCTGCGAGCGCGTGAGCCTCGGGTGGGTCAAAAAAAACTATGTGAAAGTCGTCGCGGTGAGCCACACCGACACGTTCGAAAAAAAGATGACCGTCGTGCGGGACCTCGAAAACGCGATGGAGGAAGCCTACGAACAAGATTCCGCGATGTCCTGTCCGCTCCCCGCCGATTCCAGGCTCATCGGGCGCTCGCACGAATTCTACCGCAAGGTCCACAACACGGGCTACCTGCTCTCCGTCCCCCTCCGGAGCAAGAACGACATCATAGGAATACTGACGTTCGAGCGCACGCAGGCGCCGTTCAGCGAAAACGAAGCGAACAGGCTCCAGCTGACCGCGGACCAGGTCTCCACGCACCTGCGCATCCTGTACGAAAAAAGCCGCTGGTTCGGCGCGCGCATCGGAAGCACCCTGCGCGGAGCGCTCGCAAAGTTCCTCGGCTGCGAATACACCTGGATCAAGCTGCTCTGCCTCACGCTCGGCGCGTTCCTCCTGTTCGCGGCGCTCGTGCCCATCCCCTACCGCGTCGATTCCGCGGCGATGCTCCTCACAGACAAAGTGCAGTACGTAACCGCTCCATTCGACGGCTACATCGACAGCGTATCCGCAAAGCCCGGGGACATCCTGCGCAAGGGCCAGGAGATTCTGCGCCTGGATCAGAAGCAGTACCTTCTGGAAGAGGCGGACTACATGGCGGAAGAGCAGAACTACGAGCGGGAGATCCAGAAAGCGCAGGCCGCGGAAGAACTGGCGGACATGCGCATTTTCGGGGCGAAACTCGAACAGACCGAGGCCAAGCTCAAGACGACGCGATTCAAGATAGAACAGTCCGTCATCCGCTCCCCCGTGGACGGCGGAGTGGTCATCGAAGGCGACCTGCAGAAGAAATCGGGCGCACCCGTCTCGCTCGGGAGCGAACTATTCCAGATAGCGCTCATCAGGGACATCTACGTGAACGTCGACGTAAATGAAATGGAACTCGAAAACGTGCACGTGGGGAGCGAAGGCGTCGTCGCCGTCAAGAGCCGCCCGGATCACGAGTTCCGCTTCCGCGTCACGCGCATCAACCCTTCCGCAAAAGCGAAGGCCGAGGAGAACGTATTCGAAATCCGCGGGGAATTTGTACGCGCCGTGCCGGACTGGTTCAGGCCAGGGATGACGGGCGTCGCGAAAATAGAGTCCGGCAGGCATACGCTCTGGTGGATTCTTACGCACAAACTCATTGACACCCTACGGCTCAAGCTATGGTGGTAGACAAAGGCCGCAAAATATTCCACGAATCCTGGTACCGCATCGCAAAAGAGAGAATCGCGCTGCGGGCGAGCGTCCGCATGCACCGCCAGTTCTACAACGGCATACTCTGGTATGTCCTGTACGAGCCGTTCACCAATCAGTACTTCCGCCTGCAAGGGCCCGCGTACCAGTTCGTCGCGCGGCTCGACCTACAGCGCACCGTGGGCGACGTGTGGAATGCGCTCCTGGAAAAGGACCCGGACAACGCGCCCGGCCAGGGGGAGGTGATCGAGATCCTTTCCCAGCTCTACCAGGCGAACATGCTCCAGTACAACATGGCAGACGACGGCTCCCAGCTGCTGGAAAGGAAATCGAAGAAGACACGCAAGAAGGTCGGCTCCACGCTCCTCAACATCTTCTTCCTCCGCATTCCCCTCTGGGATCCGGATTCATTCCTCAAAAGGATTTCCGCAATCGTGAACGCCGTCATCAGCAAGCCCGCGGCGATCGTGTGGCTCCTGACCGTCGGTTACGCCCTGAAGCTTGCGATCGAGAACTTCGACATTCTGCAGGACCAGATGCAGGGAGCCCTCGCGCCTTCCAACCTGTTCCTGCTGTACGTTTCGGGCGTATTCGTGAAAGCCGTGCACGAATTCGGACACGCCGCCGCCGTGCGCAAGTTCGGCGGCGAAGTGCACACGTTCGGAATAATGTTCATGCTGCTCGCCCCTCTGCCCTACGTGGACGCGACGGCATCCTGGTCCTTCCGCGATAAAAAGGCGCGGGTGTTCGTGAGCGCAGCGGGAATGCTGCTCGAGTTCTTCATTGCGGGCATCGCTATGATCGTATGGGCGAACGTGGGCGGCGGCCCTATGAAATCCGTGGCGTACAACGTTCTATTCATCGCTTCCGTATCCACCCTGCTATTCAACATCAATCCGCTGATGCGCTTCGACGGCTACTATATCGTCACCGACCTGCTGGACATGCCGAACCTCGGACAGCACGCGACCACGCACCTGAAATACCTTCTGGAGCGGTACGCCTTCAAAAAGAAGGACTCGGTCCCCGTGGCGACGAACGCCAAGGAAAAATTCATTTATACGATATACGGATTCGCGAGCAGCGTCTACCGCATCCTCCTGTTCACCGGAATAGTCATCTCCATTTCAAAGCAGTACCTGATACTCGCGGCAATCATGGCCATCTCGCTCGTGATCAGCATGATCCTGCTGCCCGCGGGCAAATTCATCCGCTACGTATTCACGGGCGCGGAGCTCGTCCAGGTGCGCACCCGTGCCGTGGGCGGAACGCTCCTCTTCCTCGGCGCAGCTGCGGTCGCCCTCCTGTACATCCCCGTGCCGGACACGTTCACCGCGCCCGGCATCCTCGAATCCACCCGCTACGAAAACACGATCAACAAGACCCGCGGACAGGTGACGGAAATCCGCGCGAAGCCGGGCGACTTCGTGAACGCGGGCGATACGCTGATGCTGCTCCGGAACGAGGAACTCGACAACGAAATCGAAGAGACGCGCGCCGCATACGACGAATCGGGCTGCCTTTACGTAAGGGCCCTCACGGAGGCGCCGGCGGACATGCTGCCGCTCCAGAAGAGAATGGACGTCTACGGGCAGGAAATCGGGCAGAAGGAAAAGGAAAAGGAAGGACTCGCCGTGCGGGCGTCCGTGAGCGGCGTCTGGTATTCCACGGATGCGCAGAATTTCGCCGGGAAATGGATCCCCCAGGGCGATTCGCTCGGGCAGGTCATTGATACAAACGAATTCCAGTTCGTCGCCGTGATTTCGCAGGAAGAGGCGTCCCGCATTTTCGCAAGCAAGGCGAACAGCGCGTCCGTGCGGCTGCACGGCAGGGCGTTCACCGACCTCGCGGTCAAAAGCATCCGCGCCATTCCCGCGGCGCAAACGGAACTCCCGTCGGAAGCCCTCGGCTGGCAAGGCGGCGGGGACATAGAAATCAACAGGGCCGCCGGGGATCCCAAGGAAGCGTCCGAGCCGTTCTACCGCGTAGAGGCGAAGTTCGCGCACAAAGTAAACGGAGTCCGCTTTTCACAGGGGCGTTCCGGAAAAATTCACTTTCAACTGGGCAGCACCCCCCTCGCCTATCAGGGGATCCGGAAGATCCGGCAGGCGCTCCAGAAATATTACCGGATATAGAAGAGATGCCATCCCTCGCCGAAAACTACCGCCTTACGGCGCTAAAGCGGACAACGAAGATCCCCACCGGCATCGACGGGCTGCTCTTCCGCCTGCGCGGAATACCGAAACGCCGCAAATCCATTTTAAAAAGACTGCTGAAGGACGGCGCGGACATCGCAAAACAGGGCAAAGGGCTCTCCGGCATTTCGCAAGAAGCGCTCAAGGAACGGCTCGGGGAATACCGCGCGTCGTTCCGCTCCCGCAGAGAGGTCCGCGGCAAAGACATCCGCTCCGCGCTTGCGCTCATCACGGAAGCCGTGCATTTCACCCTCGGCTACAGACCGTACCCCGTGCAGATAGCGGGGGCGCTCGCCCTTTACAAGGGCTACATCGCGGAAATGTCCACGGGTGAAGGCAAAACGGTCACCGCGGCGATGACCGCCATTCTGCGCGGCTTCAGCGGCATGCCCTGCCACGTCATTACGGCGAACGATTACCTCGCCGCCCGCGATGCAGAAATCATGGCGCCGCTGTTTCATTTCTGCAACGTATCCGTAGGTAGCGTCACCGGGACGCTGAAGCCCGATGAACGCCGGGCGGAATACGCGAAAGACGTCACGTACACGACGGCGAAAGAAGTCCTCGCCGATTTTCTGCGGGACCGCATCGCGCTCGGCAAGGAACAGAATTTTTCGAAGCGCCTC
>JBAYFD010000140.1:0-5230 GCA_041667365.1 Fibrobacteraceae bacterium
GCGGTGTCACGTTGTTCCATCCTCACCCCTTCGGGGCCGGCCTGAAGGCCAGCTCTGCGAACCCTGATGTTCCCATAGGGAACCGGGTCCTAGTCATAAAAATGAATTTTTAGAGGTGCCCTTAATTCCGTTGCCGATGCCGCTTTTGTAGAGCCGAGCGGACGATTTTTCCGGCAAAAGCGCCGTTTGTTCCTTTCCGTTAAATAAATGATAGATTAGCGGGGAGGCTGCGGTATGAAATTCATCTCTCTGCTTTTCGTTTCCGCTGCGGCGGCGTTCGCCGGCGGCTTTTCCGGTGTGTTCGATGCGGGCTGGAGCACCGCGTATCAGAGGCCGGATTCCCTTACTAAAATGCATGCGCGCCTGCATTCGCTCGGAATGCCGGAAGTGATTCTGCAATACGGGATAGTGGACGGCACGCACCGCTATTATGATTCAAAGCTCCCGTTCGGCGCAAGCGGAACGACGACCTACAACAACTACCATCTGTTCGATTACAGCCTCGCCGCGGCAAAGGCCGCGGGGAATCACCTGTGGCTCGGTCTTTATTACAATGGCACGGATTGGTACACGCCGCCTACGATGGCGGAACTGGATACGCTCGCCGCGCGGAATGTGATGGTCATCGATGAACTCTATACTTTGTATGGAACAAATGATGTCATCCGCGGGGTATACATTCCGCAGGAGATCGCGCGCTATTACTGGGATGGGCTCCGCAGCGACGCTACGGCGGCATCCCTCGTGGAACATTTTCTGAAACCGGTCACGGCTGCCGCGCAGGCGAAGGGCTGGAAGGTGATGGCTGCGCCTTTTTACAACGCGAATCTGGAGACCCCCGCCGTGCTTCATGGTTTTTTTGAAGATCTTTTCAAGGCCGGCTGGATTCCGGACGTGATTGCCGTTCAGGACGGCATCGGTGCCGCGGATAACGGAAAGGCGCACGTGACGCTCGCGGATCTCGGAAATTATCTGCGCGCGGTCAAGGCCGCCTGCGATGAATACGGCGTGGAATTCTGGGTGGACACGGAAATGTTCGCGACGGGAGCGTCCGGTACGCTTGCGGACGAGGCTCGCCTTTACGCTCAGGCGGATACCGCCTGGAACGTGGGCGCGGTGAACGTCGTGGGTTATGACCTCGCCGTGCTCGGCAATGCGGGGCTCGATTCCCTTGAAATCTGGCAGGCGGCGCACAAAACGACAGCGGTCGCTCCACCGGCCGGCCCGCGCGTGCAAAAAAAGAGCGCCATTCCGCTCCATTACTGGAACTTGAACGGCGCGCGTGTTCCGCGTCCGGAACGTTAGTTTATTTCATTCTGCGGATCAGGTTCAGGGCGCTGCCCGCCTTGAACCATTCCCACTGCTGTTCGTTGTAGGTGTGGTTCAGCTTCACCGATTCCACGTTCCCGTCCCCATGGTGAATGACGAGCGTAAAGGAACCCGCGGGCTTGAACGCCGCGAGACCAGTGATGTCGAAAGTGTCGCCTTCCTGCACCTTGTCGTAATCGGCCGGGTCTGCGAACGTGAGCGCGAGCATTCCCTGTTTTTTCAGGTTCGTCTCGTGGATGCGCGCGAAGCTCCGCACGATCACCGCCTTGACGCCGAGGAAGCGCGGCTCCATCGCCGCGTGTTCGCGGCTTGAGCCTTCGCCGTAGTTCTCGTCGCCGATGACGATGGATCCCGTGCCTTTATCGCGGTAGACTCTCGCGAGCGACGGAACTTCCATCGTTTTGCCGCAGCTGCAAAGCACTTCGTTAGTCTTGCCGCTGAAGGCGTTCACTGCGCCGATGAGCATGTTGTTCGAAATGTTCTCGAGGTGTCCGCGGAACTTGAGCCACGGGCCGGCCATTGAAATGTGGTCGGTGGTGCACTTGCCTTTCGCCTTGATGAGGAGGGGCACACCCGTGATGTCCTTGCCGTCCCATGCCGGGAACGGTTTGAGTGCCTGCAGGCGCTTGCTCCCTTCCGCGATCACGATCTGGATGCCGGAACCGTCCTTCGCCGGGGGCACGCAGCCCGCGTCCTTGACTTCAAATCCACTGACCGGAAGTTCGCAGTTTTCGGGCGGCGTGAGCCTGACTTTTTCGCCGCGTTCGTTTGTAAGGAAATCCGTGTCCGGATTGAACGTGAGCGAACCGCTGAGCGCCGCGATCACTGCCATGAGCGGACTTGCGACGAAAGCGTGCGTGTTCGGGTTTCCATCCGCGCGCTTTGCGAAGTTGCGGTTAAAGGAGTGGACGATGCTGTTCTTTTCCTTCTTTTCCGCGCCTTCGCGAGCCCACATTCCGATGCAGGGGCCGCAGGCGTTCGTCATGATCGTCGCGCCGAATTCCTTGAACGTGCCAAGGATGCCGTCGCGTTCCGCGGTGTAGCGCACCTGTTCGGAACCCGGGTTGATGAGGAGCGGTACTTTGGGGCGGAGGCCCTTGCCGAGCGCCTGTTTCACGAGGTTCGCCGCTGCGAAGAGGTCTTCGTAGCTTGAGTTCGTGCAGCTGCCGATGAGGGCGGCGCTTACGGCGGCGGGGGAGTCGTTCCCCTTGAGGGATTCCGCCATGTTGGAAACTTCGTAGGAACGGTCCGGGCTGAACGGCCCGTTGTACCGGGGCTTGAGCGCGGAGAGGTCGATTTCAATGACGCGGTCAAAGTATTTTCCGGGATCCGCTTCGACTTCCTTGTCGCAGGCGAGGTCCGCGGCTATTGCGTCCGCGGCGTCCGCGACTTCCTTGCGGCCCGTGGCGCGCAGGTAGCGGCTCATGGAGGCGTCATAGCTGAACGTGGAGCAGGTCGCGCCCACTTCCGCGCCCATGTTCGCGATGGTCGCCTTGCCCGTTGCAGAAAGGCTGCGCGCGCCGTCGCCGAAGTATTCGATGATGGCGTTCGTACCGCCCTTGACCGTGAGAATTCCGGACAGCGCGAGGATGATGTCCTTCGCCGTCGCAAATCCGGTGAGCTTTCCGGTGAGCTTGACGCCGATGAGTTTCGGATATTTGAGTTCCCAGGGAAGCCCGACGAGCGCATCCACGGCATCCGCGCCGCCGACGCCTATCGCGAGCATTCCGAGGCCGCCCGCGTTCACGGTGTGGGAATCGGTGCCGATCATCATTCCGCCCGGGAAGGCGTAGTTTTCGAGCACGACCTGGTGAATGATGCCTGCGCCCGGCTTCCAGAAATCGATGCCGTACTTCGCGGCGACGGAACTCAGGAACGCGTAGACTTCCTTGTTTTCCTCGAGTGCTTTGGGAAGGTCCTTCGCTGCGCCTTCTCGCGCGGTGATCAAGTGATCGCAGTGCACGGAAGCGGGCACTGCGACTTTGTCCTTGCCTGCGGTCGTGAACTGGAGGAGGGCCATCTGCGCGGTGGCGTCCTGCATGGCGACGCGGTCCGGGTGGAATTCCGCGAAATCCTTGCCGCGCGCGTACGTACGGTTTTCCGCGCCGTCGATGAGGTGGGTGTAAATGATTTTCTCAGAGAGCGTCAGGGGGCGGCCCAACTGCATACGTGCGGTTTTCACCCGTGCGGGAATTCTGTCGTAGACCTTCTGGATCATGTCCAAATTGAAAAGCATGTTTACCTCTTGATTTTACGGGGGTAAAGATAGAAAAAAGCGCCAGCGGGGTGGGGAACTTTGAAATTTCCACAAACTGGCTTTAATCCTTTACACAGCGTAGACTGCGCCCGCGAACAAGTAAAGTCCCATCATCGACACCCAATGAATTGTAGCCTGTGGTTGAAATAATGTGGTAAGCTAAGGCTTTATTATTCTCGCATTCGCTACAGTATCTGGCTGAAGATGTCCAGACATAAGCGCGTTTCCCGTTTGGAAATGTTTGAGACTTGTAGGTATTTGAGACAGGAAGAAGTGAAAAGCCAAGCGCGTTTGTGCTTTGATCTTCATTCCCATTGGAATCATATTGCCATCCACAGGTAGATTTTAGCTTGGATATTCCTCCTGTGCACGTTGGACTCGTTGTTTCGTCATCGCAAGTACTACCTGTAGCTTTCGCTAAAGTCATCCATTCTGCAATGGTGGGGACATGCCATCCGTTAGGACATATTCCTTGATGTGGATTGGTCCAATTTTCCCCGAAAAGGGTATCTTTGATTAATTCCGAATCCATCATTTCATTTTTATCAAAATCCATCATACTCATAAAATTGTATAACTGCCCGTATAAAGCACAACTATCGGCATCGGGTTCGCACCAATGGCCACCCGCCAAGTTAGGATTCTTTGTTTCATCTGCGTATGCAAGATTTTCCGCCATCCAAGTCTGTTCGCCGATTTTTACAGTTGCGTAAAATTGTTTGTCGCGATCATCAATAAGACAATGATACTCAACATCTGGATTCAAGAATTTCCAATTAGGTTTTGTCTTCCCCTCGCAGCCAATCACTGTCGCCGCTTTGTCAAAAAGATGGCAACTTGTTTGTACCGTTGATGAAGATACCGCTACCAAGGATGAAGAAGACTGTGGCATGATGGATGAAGATGATTTTTTTGCGTCAGTTTCTTCTTTTGTACAGGCATGAATTAATTCGGGTTCCCAAACGCCATTCTTACATGTAATAAGAATTTTTTTGTCTTCTGTTAAAAGAAGATAACCGTTATTCGTACAATTTATACCATTGATGGCGACATAGTCGTTCCAAGAAGAAATCTTTTCGTTATAATGAACGGATGTAACGCATTCTTTCATCATAGGGATGGAAGAACTGCTTTGAATCATTGATGATGAAGATGAACTTGTTTCAGCAACGGTAGCGGAGCTATTGGCTGATTCGATGCTTGGATTGGTTGCACTACTTGTTGCTTCTTCATATCCGTTTTCCTTGGCAGATGCACCGCTTTCGTCACCATTGCAGGCTGAAAGAATTATGGCACAGAGCAGACTGAAAATGAGTATGATTTTCATGAGTATCCTTCTAAATATGAGATGCTATTTATACAACTATATAGAAAAGATTCGATTATTTTCTATCCCCCTAGAATAAATTTTTAGTCAGAAGCCCCCCCCCGTGCTCTGCGCGGGGTTTCCGTATTCTATAGCTATGCTTGGACACGGTCGGAGCGAATGAAGAGTCTTATTTTGCGAGGTTATTAAAGGGTACCTCTAAAAATTCATTTTTATGACTAGGACCCGGTTCCCTATGGGAACATCAGGGTTCGCAGAGCTGGCCTTCAGGCCGGCCCCAAAGGGGTGAGGATGGAACAACGTGACACCGCAACAAA
>JBAYFD010000141.1:0-5173 GCA_041667365.1 Fibrobacteraceae bacterium
CTACGGCGTGGTGACGATCGGCGCAAGGAATCACATTCCCTCCGGCTTCCCGGTGCCCGTGCTACCGAACATCAGCTTCGAAATGATGCAGAAAGTATTCCAGCCCGCGCTCACGATAGCGCTTCTGGGCGCGATTGAATCCCTGCTTTCCGCGGTCGTCGCCGACGGCATGACCGGGACGAAGCACCGTTCCAATACGGAGCTCGTAGGGCAGGGCATCGCGAATATATTCTCCCCTATTTTCGGAGGCATTCCGGCGACGGGAGCGATCGCGCGCACAGCGACGGGCATCCGCAACGGTGCAAGGACACCCGTGGCGGGCATCGTCCACGCGGTGACGCTCCTGCTCATCATGCTCCTCTTCGGAAAATATGCGGAGATGATTCCGATGGCGGCGCTCGCCGCGATCCTTTTCCAGGTCGCCTACAATATGTCCGGCTACCGGATGTTCATTAAGCTTTTCAGGGCGCCGAAAAGCGACGTGACAGTCCTCCTCGTCACGTTCTTCCTCACCGTTCTCATCGACCTCACCGCGGCGATCGAAGTCGGCGTGCTCCTCGCGTCCGTGCTTTTCATCCGGCGCATGGCGGAAGTCGCCGAAGTCGGTTCCGTGACCAAGGAACTCCGCGAGGACGATGAAGAAATCGCCGACCCGCACAACCTCGCCGCGCGCCAGGTGCCGAAGGGCGTCGTCGTCTATGAAATCGCAGGCTCGTTATTCTTCGGCGCGGTGGACAAGTTCAAGGCGACGCTCGAGCAGGTTTCCGGGCGCCCGAAAGTGCTCATTCTGCGGATGCGGATGATCCATTCCATCGACGCCGCAGGAATCAAGATGATCCGTGACCTCCTCGCCCGCTGCCGCAAACAGAAGACGCAGCTCATCCTTTCCGGCGTGCACGCACAGCCCGTGGTAGCGCTCACGCGCGCCGGGCTCATCAAGGAACTCGGCGAAGATAACGCCCTCGGCAACATCGACGCCGCGCTCAACCGCGCCCGCGAAATTCTCGGGCTTCCGCTCGTGGAGAACACATCGGAAATAGAGTCTCCGAGCGTGGACTGGGAAGAGCACGTGCAGAAGCCGTGGCTCCCCGAGAACGTGAACGCGGGCGTCGCGAATTCGACGACCGAAGTCATCGCGGAAAAGGCGTTCGAAAAGCTGGAAGAAAAAGACGGCGGCGCGGATGGCGGTAAAACGGAAAAGCCTTTATAATGACGCGTTTTTAAGGCATTTTCCCTTTTGGCACCGTGACGGAGATTACAGCCGGGGTATTCCTCACCCTTCACAAAGAATTTCCAATAACTATCTTTTAGCTGCTTAAAATCATTAGGAGATATAATATGTTCAAAAAGATTCTTCTCGTCACGGCTCTCGTGGCAACAGCCTCTTTCGCAACGTGGGACAAGTTCCCGGTTCTCGATCAGGGCAAGGGCCAGGTCAAGCTCGGCGCAGATTACGGCATCAAGGATCAATGGCGCAATTTGGATCTCGAACTCGGTGCCCGTTTCACCGTCATTCAGAGCCTTGAAATCATGGGTACGCTTCCGTACCGCGTTTTCAGCCAATGGGACGGCGATGACCAGGGCGACGGACTCGGCGATGCGACGATCGGCGCCCGCTATTTCTTCCCCACGAACCTCGGCCTCTTCCTTGACATTAACCTTCCGATCGGCGATGACTCCTACGCCTATCAGGGCTGGGGCTTCCACTTCGGCGCCCAGTATGCAAAAGTTCCGCTCATCGACAAGATTTCCATGGGTTCCGAACTTGGCCTTTCCCTGTATACAGAAGGCGATGACGATGCAAAATACAATCGTGGCACAGACCTGAACCTCGGCGTTGAATTCGACTACGATCTCGGCGCATTGAAACCTTACGTCGGCCTTGATTATTTCAACCGCCTCACGAGATCCGAAGAGAAATGCAGTGTTTCCGGCACAACGGGAAGCTCCGGAACCTGCAAAATTAACGATGACTACAGCGGTTTCCTCACGACTTTCGGCGTAAACTATTCCATCAATCAGATGGTGACCGTCGAAGGCAAGTATATGATCGGCGCTGGCCGCTACTTCGGCGATTACAGCTACACCATCGCTGCGAATTTCTACTTCAATTTCTAAGCCGAAACTGGCTTTTACAAAGGAAGCGACCGCAGGGCCGCTTCTTTTTTTATGAAAGCGAATTTTTATGAAAGCGAAAAGCGGCGGCCGCAACGGATAACAAAATTTCTGTATTCAGGCTTTGAACCCGGCGATATCAAGCGCGGCCCGCATCTCCGGAATGAACCCGGAGCCAGAATACCAGCGGCCCTCCTCCTGCCAGTACGGAAGGCGGATGAATGCACGGTGCGCATAAAGCATCTGCGTGCGGGATCCCAGCGCAGCATAGTCCGCATCGGATAGCGGTCCCTGTACAAGCTTGCGGTAGTAATCGCCGCCGTTGCTGTAAAGTTTATCGCCGACGACGGGAAACCCGAGGGACGCGAGGTGCGCGCGGATCTGGTGCTTGCGACCCGTGACGAGTTCCGCCTCCACCACGGAGAACGGCCCCGGAACATTTCCGCAGGGCGCTGCCGAAACCGCCGCGCGGCGAAAAATCGTTTTGCAGGGCTTTCCGTCTTCCTTCGGATACATCTTGAGGCGGATGTCGCTCGCCGGATCTTCGCGGAGGGGCGTGTCGCAGATGAATTCCTTTTCCGGGAAAACGCCCGGGACGACGGCGAGGTAGATCTTGCGCAGAAGAATCCGGTCGAGGTTCTTTTCAAAGCGCGCCGCAGTATCGTGAGTCTTCGCGAAAAGCATAAGCCCGCCCGTATCGCGGTCGAGGCGGTGCATCGGCGTGAGTTCCCCGTTATCAAAAGCGCGGCGGACGACCCCGGTGAACGTGTTATAAAAAATGTGCCCCGTGTGATGCACGGGTATTCCTGCGGGCTTTTCCACGAGCAAGAATTCATCGTCCTCAAAGATCTTGTTAAAATGCGTGGGGACATCCGGTTCCGTGTAGCCGTCCACGCGGTAGACGACCTTGTCCTTCGCGGCGACGATATCCGCGGCGGTCGCCGTTTTGCCATTGAGCGTCACCAGTCCGCGGGCGAGGCGGTCTTCCCATTCCTCACGGCTGTGGTATGTGAAGCGGGCGCAGAGCGCGTCGAGGAGGGCGAGGCGCGCGTGCTGCGGATAGACGATGCTTTCAAAGAACAGGGTGCGCGGCGCTTCGCTCATACAAAATCATTCGCGGTAAAGTTTATGCGCAATGATATAGCGGTAAACTTCGGGGGAAAGCCCCGGGGGACAGGCGCACCCAAAGAACAGCCCGCGGCGGATTTCCGTGCTGGAATACTTGCCGCAGAAGCCTTCCGGCTCGCCGACCGTGAGGATCGGAGCAAAGCCCTTCGCGAGGTGTTCTTCCGCGGAAGGCATGGGAAAGCCATGGCGGTTGAAAACAATGAGTTCGAATTCGCGGAGGAGCTGTTCCCCGTTGTATTCCGTGCCGAAGAAATGCTTCGGGTCGCGCCAGTGCGGAATGTTCCCGTAGCTGTCCGCGCCGACAAGGAGCCGGAAGCGGATGCCGGGGTACTCGCCTTTGAGCGCACACAAAGAAACGTAGGAACCGCGGTATTCTTCCATGCGAAGTTCCGAGTCAGAGATGCGGATATGCGGAACGCTTCCGATACCTATGCGGAGCATTTCCAGCCGGTCTTCCGCGGAAGCGAAAAGCGTTTTATCCCAGCGGTCAGGACTCGGAACGAACCAAAGTTCATCGCAGAATTTCAGGGAGAGGCAAAGTTTCGCAAGGGTGAGATGATCCTGATGAACGGGATCAAACGCTCCCCCGAAGACCGCGACCGTATTAGTACACATAGACGACGAAACCCAGATTCATCTGCAGGCGCGTGCCGGAAACGGTCATTTCTTCAACGGGGTCATAATGGCTGCGCACCCAGCGGTATTCCATTTCGGTAACGATCGCCGCATAAGCATTCAGCTGAAACGTAGCGCCGAGGCCCGCGCCCCATTCATTCCAGGCTACGTCGCCCAGGTCCGAAAGATGCTTCGCCCGGGTGAAGCTGCCGACGATATAAGGCTTGCCTACGCCGCCGAGGGAAATTCCCAGCTGCGTCGTGAAGTCGCGCGCATTCACGGAAACTTTATCTTCTTTCGTCGTATCGTCGGGAGTCCGCTTATAATGATTAAGTCCGTAACCTATTCGGAGATAGCCCCAGCCCTGGATCCAGACGCCGACGAAGGGCGTCATACGGGAAAGCCCCGCTCCATCCGAGCCGTCTTCGAGAACGCCATAGCCCGTTTCAGCGACGCCGCCCACGACGAGGGGAATCTGCTGGGCAAAGCCCTTCACGGAAAAAAGCGCCGCAGCAAAAATGAAAATCGTTGCGAAGCGCCGCATTAGACAAGCACCAGATAAATGATGAACATCGCGAATACCGCATTTAAAATGCCGTCGGCTTTCATCATCCGGTAAACCGGGCGGGAAATTTCACGGCCGGAAAACAGTTCCCGCTGAAACACGTCGGCGAGGGACGCGGAAAGCGCGAACTTGAAAAGAGCGACTGAAGAAACCCACAGCGCAAAGCCTGCGAAATGCAAAAGGGAGGCATAAACTAGAGCGAGCGCGCCTATCAGGAAAGCATTCGCGCCCCGGACTCTGGAATCGGCGACTTCCTCCTCTTCCTTGAGGAACGTGCGGAAATCGCTCACCTTATCGCACACGGCGGCGTAAGTGTCCGCGGCCTGGGAGATTCCATAGCCCCAGAGGAGCACGGAGGACACAAGCGTTATTTTTTGGAACATCACCACCATACATTGAAAATATAGTCAATCCGTGGCTTGCAAAATGCGGAGATAGCTGTCGAGGCGCGCCTTTGAAATACGGCCTTCGGAAACACCGGCGCGCACGGCGCAGCCAGGCTCGGAAAGATGCAGGCAGTCGTTGTACTTGCAGGTGAACCGGCCGTCCGGAAAGAATCCGGGGAACATGCGCGCAAGGTCATGCGGTTCGAGGTCCACTAGTCCCAGGGAACGGATGCCCGGGGTGTCGATGACGGTCCCGCCGCCCGGAACATCCAGCAGGCTCGATGACGTCGTCGTATGCCGGCCCTTGCCGTCGCGGTCGCGGACGTTCCCCGTAAGGAGATCTGCGCCCGGAATTAATTTGTTC
>JBAYFD010000142.1:0-5141 GCA_041667365.1 Fibrobacteraceae bacterium
CCGGACAACGGCAAAAACGACAGGGCATAAAGGTCTCCCCGCCGCCCGTTTTGTATATTTGCGGGCAGTTCAACACCGGCCCAGGTGGTGGAATGGTAGACACTGGGGACTTAAAATCCCTTGGCCGCAAGGTCGTGCGGGTTCAAGTCCCGCCCCGGGCATTTTGATTTTCACCCAGGTTTGTATAAATTAACGCTATGATTACCTTTTATCCGAACAGCATTTACTACCCCAAAGAAGCGGTAGAGGAAAAGTACCAGAAAGGCGAGCTTGCCACTACGGAAAGGCGGGTCCTTGATTTCGCAGAGCGCCACAAGAACCGCATCTGGGTGATTTCCCGCGAAGACAGCGACAATCCTTCGGACGAAGTGCTGCTCGACAACCTCCGCGCGTATCTGCTCCTCCGGGGCACGCTCCAGCCCGCCGCAGAAATGGCGGAGCTCATCCGTGAGATCAACAAGGAAATCTGGTACCGTAACGAGCACCAGAAAGAATCCGCGGAAGAAGTCACCAGCGAATGGGAAAAGCAATACTCCGACAAATGGCGCGAAGCCCGTATGTTCGAAGCGTTCGTGCTCATCGACAAGCTCCGCGACAAGATCATCAAGATCCTGCGCGCAGGAATGCCGACCACCCCTAACGCATAAAAAGAATCAATCTATGGACTTGACCAGGAGCTGAATGCTCCGGCGTCCGTTGTACAAGTTCCACATCGGCTCGAAAGAGACGCCGATTTTCATTCGCTGCGCGCGGATTTTCGGTTTTAAATCCGACATCCCGAAAGCTATTCCGCTGAACGAAGCGCGCCCTTGCGTAAGCTCCAGCTGCAGATGCCCGCCGCGGAGTTCGCGGAGCTTGGAAACGCAGACATCGTCCGCATGGAGCACCGGATAGGGATTCTTGCTGTTAAACGGCTCCATCGCATGCAAGCAGTTCATCACCGTTTCGTCAAGTTCCGGAAGCGCCACCGTCAAATCAGGAAGCGGACCCGGCAGAGGCCGGACTTCATAG
This sequence comes from Fibrobacteraceae bacterium, assembly GCA_041667365.1. Lineage (GTDB taxonomy): Bacteria > Fibrobacterota > Fibrobacteria > Fibrobacterales > Fibrobacteraceae > JBAYFD01. Next base: position 1,012 of record JBAYFD010000142.1, read on the forward strand.
TGCTGTCCAGCCGCGGATTTCTGAAGGCGTTCGCGCAGCGTCTCGATGTTTTCCCGTTTTACGCTGAAACCGGCTGCATTCGCATGCCCGCCCCAGCGAAGGAATAAATCACGGCAATCAAACAGAGCCTTGTGCCAGTCGAACCCGGGGACCGCGCGCGCCGAAGCGTGAGCGACGCCGTCCGGCTGAATGGAAAGCACGGCGGAAGGGCGGTTGAACGTGTTCGCGAGCTTCGCGGAAACGATTCCGATGACTCCGGAATGCCAGCCTTCCCCGTCCACCACAAGCACGTCAGGGAGCTTTTCGCCGTAACGCCTGCGCACCCATTCCATCGAAGCCTTTGAAATTTCGGCTTCCTTCTTTTTGCGGTCATCATTAAATTTGAAAAGTTTGTCCAGAAGCGCGGGCGCAGCCGTCGCATCGTCGCAGAGGAGCAGGTCAAGCGCGGCGTCCGGTTTTTCCATCCGCCCCGGAGCGTTCATCAGAGGCGCAATGCGGAAAAGGACGTCCTGTCCGCCGATATGCTCCGAATCATCAAGCTGCCGACGGCAGAGTTCACGGACGCCGGGGAAACGGCTCCCGCCCATCTGCGAAAGGCCGCGGCACGTGAGGTATCGGTTCTCCGGGCTCATTGTGACGAGGTCCGCGAGAGTGCCCATCGCCACAAGTTCCAGATAGCGCTCCGGATCGGGTATGCCGAGCTTCGAGAACACGGCACTAGTTAATTTATACGCAACACCCGCGCCGCACAAGAATTTATTCGGATATCTGCAGCCGTCCTGACAGGGATCAAGCAGCACATCGCAGGGCGGAAGTCCGTCGCCCGAAGGCTGGTGATGGTCCACCACCATCACGTGCATTCCCTTTTCCTTCGCGCCCGCAATTTCAGCGATGGAGGTGATTCCAGTATCGACCGTCACAAGATGCGTGACGCCGGCTTGCGCGAATTCTTCGATGAGCGGGAGCGAAAGCCCGTAACCCGTGTCGAAACGGCACGGAAGTTTCCACGAGGCATTCACGCCGAGTTCCGCGAAAAAGCGTTTCAGGAGCGCCGTGGCCGTCATGCCGTCCATATCATAGTCGCCGAAAATGCAGACCTTACCATTCGCTTTTTTCGCATCGAGCACCCATTCGACAGCCCTGTCCATATTGAGCATCAGGTATGGGTCAAGAACATCCGCTTCACTGGAATGCAAGCGGGAGTAAGCGTCAGCGACAGAGGCGCACCCGCGGCTCACGAGGAGGCGCGCGATGAGGTGCGGAATTTTTAGGTCTTGCGCAATCGTCGAGGCGAGGAGTTCGTCCATCAGTGACGCCCCTCTTTGTAGCCTTCGAAAAGTTCTATCGCGAGAGTTTCGAGGGCGACCGCCGGAGAATTCTTGCGGTTCACCACGCGTTCCGTGAATTTATCCACGGCGAGAATCGCTTCCTGCAAAGCGGTTTCGCCGAAGCGTTCCAAATGCAGATCGCGGAGAGGTTCCGCCATGTCGGTTATCCGGGGAGCTTCCCCTGCCCGCATGCGAAGCGCGTCCGCGATGAAAAAGCCCACGCGGCGGAGCACGAGACAGACTTCGTCCGGATCCTTGATGTTTTCGTTGTCGAGTTCAAAGAACAGATCCGAATATTTTTCACCGACGCTGTCGCGCAAAAAATCAAAAGCGAGCGTGTTCCGCGAAGCATCGTCTTCCGCATAATAGAGCGCCATGCCCGGGGAGCCCATCGCCATGCCGATTGCATCAGGAGGGAGTTCCCTGCCGGAAAGTTCCTCGGCGATTTTCCGCGTTTCGCCGTCCGTGAGCGGCGGAAGCCGGAGCGTGAGGCAGCGGCTGCGGATGGTCTGGAGCAGACGTTCGGGGGCGCTCGCAGTGAGAATAAAGTAAGTGTCAGGCGGAACCTCTTCCAATGTCTTCAGAAGCGCATTCGCCGCGGCCTCGTTCATACGGTCCGCCTCGGCGATGATGATGCAGCGCACCCGGTCGCCCTTGAGCGAAAACTGCGACATGCTCGTGCGGATCTGTTCGACGGAAATCTGCGCGATGGAAGAGAGGTAATCCACCGCATAAGGATTCCGGATGATTTCCTCTATGTAGGAACGCAGGTAGTCTTCCACCGTTTTCCCGGTACTGCCGGCGGAAGCATCCGCAGCGGACTTCGCATTCGCCTCTTTCGTTTCAAGGGGAATGATCCACGCGGCCGTGTTCCCGGGATCGAGGGAAACCTTGCAGCCGAAGCAATGTCCGCAGGGGCGCTTCTCCGCGTCCGTGCAACAGAGCGCCTGCGCAAGCTCCATCGCGAGTTTCTTTTTGCCGATGCCGCGCGGCCCTTCGATGATGACCGACTGCGGGAAACGCCCGTCCTTGAGCGCTTCCATGAGGAGAGCGCGGGCAGGCGCCTGCGATTCCGGTCCTTTTAATTCATAGATCATTTCGTATTCAACCAATGCAAGGGATCCACGGTGCGCGTTCCTTCGCTGACCTGAAAGTATAGTTTAATTCCATTGAGCGATGCGATGTCGCCCACTTCGCCGATCTCTTCGCAACTGCGGACGTTCATTCCTTCCTTGACGCGGATGGAACTCAAGTGCCCGTACACGGAAAACACGCCGCCCGCGTGTTCAATAATCACCGAAGGGCCGCGTCCGTCGATTTCCGTGACCATCGCGACCTTGCCCGGAGCCGCGGCATGAATGGCATCGCCGCGCTTTCCGCGGATTTCCACACCGAGGTTCTTCGTCATAATGTGCAGCACCGGATGTTCCTGTAAGCCGTAGTTACTGATGACCGGCCCCTTGAGCGGCAGGCACTTGGGGCCGGCGGCGATAGGAACGCCGTAAGTGACTTCCTGCTTCGGCGTCGTCTTCTCCGGACCTTTCTCACCACCTTTATTCTTCCTCGCCTGAGCTTCCGCAAGGGCGCGCCTGCGAGCCTCTTCCTGTTCGCGTTTGCGCTGTTCTTCGATTTCCCGTTTGCGGCGCTGCTCCAGCATGTTGATGATGGCGAGCATCGCGCGCTGATTGCTTTCGTATTCCTTGAGCGCCTGCTGCTGCAAGTTCTTGTCGCGTTTCACGGCATCGAGCACCGCGTTCTGATTCTGAATCTGCCCCACGAGTCCATGTTCCTCTTCTGCTTTCTTTGTACGCAGGCCATGAAGTTCCTCAAGATGTTCCGCTTCCTTCTGCTTGAGCGCTGTGCGTCGGTTGTGCGCGGCGCGCAGCTTTTCCACGCGGTCGCGGTCTTCGGTGAGAAGTCTGCGCACCATATAAAGATTGCGTTCGGGATTTTCCTCTCCGCGCATCAGTTTGTAAAGCGTTTCAAATTCGCTCGTCGCGCCCTTCATATAAAGTTCGCGGATGCGGCGCTCCATTGCGCACTCCTGGAGAGCGATGTCCCTGTCAAGGGAATCCAGTTCCGTACCCAGCGCCGTGAGGGAATTGTTCACCGCGGTTTCGTTCGCCGCAAGCACCACGACATATTCCCGCGTCTCATTCAGGTTTCTGTCCAGGGTGGAAATCGTGGTGAGCACGCCCTGTTCCTTGCTCGCCAGCTGCTTCACCTGTTTACGCTGTTTCGAAAGAGAAAGCTCGAGATTGCGGAGAGCCTTGCGCTGCGCCTGGAGTTCCGCATCCGTGTTACCGGCGAAAGCGGGGACGCACGCGAGCAGGAACACGGCAAAAACGTGCGGAAGTCTAGTCAAGAGGATCTTCCCGGGTCAGGAACCCGCGCACCGAACGGAAACTGAAATAGGCGGAAATCGCAGTGACGCCGATGATCACACCGGCGAGAATCCAGCCCGCGCCCGCGAGATAGCTCGCCGTGACGGGAATGCCTGCGCGGATCTCGCGGAGAAGGAAAGCCAGTAGGAGCGATGCGACGACGCTTCCGAAGAAGCCCTGCATCGCGCCTTCGAGCACGAAGGGGCACTCGATGAAGAACGGACTTCCACCCGCATATTTCATATTCTCCACGAGAAGTTTTCTGGAAAACAGCGAAAGTTTCACCGCATTCCCGATGATGAGCGCGAGCGTCACAAGCAGAAGGAGGCTCACCGCCACAGGCCAGAACACAAGGCTGAATTTCCAGGCGGAAACTTTATCCACAAAGCCCGTCGGGGCCTGCACTTCATCGTAGGCG
>JBAYFD010000143.1:0-5047 GCA_041667365.1 Fibrobacteraceae bacterium
ATGCCGCTTCTGCGCGTGCTCTTCGATATGGAACGCGAAGGCGTCGCGATCGACAGCAAGGTCCTCGCGGGGCTCGGCGGCGAAATGCAGGCCGCCGCGGACGCCCTTGAAAAACAGATTTACACGTTCGCGCTCGGCAAGGAATTCAACATCGGCTCCACGAAGCAGCTCGCGGAAGTTCTTTTCGACGATCTAAAGCTTCCCGTGATCAAGAAAACGCAATCCGGCCGCAGCACGGACAACGCCGTGCTTGAACAGCTCGCGGAGATGGATGAACCGCACCCGATCGTGTTTTGCCTCATGGAATACCGGGAACTCAAGAAGCTCTTGAGCACTTATGTCACCGTGCTCCCGACGCTCGTGAATCCTTTGACGCACCGCATTCACACGAGTTTCATTCAGTGGGGAACTGCGACGGGCCGTCTTTCGAGCCGGAATCCGAACTTGCAGAACATTCCCGTGCGGAGTGAACTCGGCAAAAAAATCCGCGCCGCATTCGTTCCGGAATGCAAAGACAATGTGATCCTTTCCGTGGACTATTCGCAGATCGAGCTCCGCATGCTCGCACACCTGAGCGGGGATGAAAAGCTTATTGCATCTTACATGGCGGGCGAGGACATCCATGCGCGCACGGCTGCTTCGATTTTCGGAGTGGATCCTTCCGCAGTGACCGCCGACATGCGCCGGGATGCGAAGGTCGTGAATTTCGGCGTCTTGTACGGAATGACTGCGTTCCGCCTCGCCCGGGACCTCAAGATTCCGCGGGGCCGCGCCAAGGATTTCATTGACGGATACTTTAATTTGTATAAGGGCGTCGAAAAGTTCATCGAGGACACGAAGGATTTCGCGCGGAAGAACGGCTATGTGGAAACGCTTTCCGGCCGCCGCAGATTCATCGCCGGCATTGACTCCCACGATCATACCGAGCGCATGATGGCGGAGCGCATGGCGGTGAACACGCCGGTGCAGGGTAGCGCCGCGGATTTGATCAAGATAGCGATGATCCGCATCGCGGAACGCATCCGGGAAGAAAAACTCCCGCTGCGGATGATTCTGCAGGTACACGATGAACTCGTTTTTGAGTGCCCGCGTGCGCAGGTGGAAACTCTTGCGCAGGTGGTAAAGGGGGAAATGGAGCGGGCGATGACGCTCAGGGTGCCACTGGTCGCTTCGGTCGGCTTTGGCGATAACTGGCTTGCGGCGCATTGATTTTGGCCTTGGACGTGACGAAACGTTCCAATTCTTTGCAACCTCAGAGCGCGTTCGGGCATCTAATTAAGGAATTAAAGGTGAAAAATGCGTAATATCCTGCCTTTTATAGTGATTGTATCCCTCATTTTCTGCAGCTGTTCCAGAGATGTAGCGAACGGCGGAAAATCCGCCGGCCGCGGCGGCCGCGACAAAAACCGTACGCTGACCGTGGATGGCTATCTGGCGAAGCATTCCGCAAGCACAGAATCCTATTCCGCGGACGGGGCGCTCCTTCCCATGGACCAGGTGGAGGTCAAGGCGGAAACATCCGGCAAGCTCGTCGGGTTGTATGTCAAGGACGGGCAGAGCGTTTCCAAAGGGATGCTCCTTGCGAAACTTGACGATTCCGAACTCAAGGCGAATCTCAGGGAAGCGCAGGCGAAACTTGATTATGCGAAAAAGCAGGATGCCCGCGGCAAGGCGCTTTACGAAAAGAGCAGCATCACGCTCGAAAGTTACGAGGGTTTGCAGGCTTCCGCTGCGGAAGCCGAAGCGTCCGTGGAACTCATTCAGGCGCAGCTCAATAAGACGGAAATCCGCGCTCCGTTCGCGGGCAAGCTCGGCGTCGTCGAAGTTTCCCGCGGGGCATGGATGACTTCCGGCGCGCTCCTTGCGACGCTCAGCGATGTCCGTTCCCTCAAAGTGGAATTCACCGTTCCGCAGCGCTACGCTTCAAGCCTCAGGCTCGGCGGCACTGTCAGCATCCGCGACGATGAACGTTCCCTTTCCGCGAATGCGACGGTGCGCTTTTTAGACGCGACCCTTTCCGAAACGAGCCGCACGCGCAAAGTCCGCGCGGTGATGCAGAATCCCGACGGCAAGTTCCTCGGCGGCAGTTTTGTACAAATTAACGTTCCGTTAGCAAATGCGAATGTGCGCCCGATGCAGATTCCCGCGGAAGCGCTCACGCTAGATTACAAGGGCGCTTATGTGTTCGTCGCGAAGTCGGGGAAGGCTGTTCGGACTTATGTGGAGACGGGTCTCCGCACGCCCATTTCCGTGGCGGTGGAATCCGGACTTTCCGAAGGCGATACCGTTATTGTGACCGGTCTGATGAACATGCGTGACGGGAGCAATGTCAAGATCAAGGATATCCGCAATGCGATGCACTACGAGGTGAATGAATGAGCTTAGCTCAGACATCGATCCGTCGCCCCGTGCTCATGACGGTGCTCGCTCTGGGCACTGTGCTCCTCGGCTTCTTCGGCGCCATGCACCTTGGCGTCCGCAAATATCCGAACGTAGATTCCCCGGTCATCACGGTGCGCACTACTTACAGCGGCGCGAATGCGGCGGTCGTGGAAGCGGAAGTCACCGAAGTCCTCGAAGAATCGATCAACAGCGCTTCGGGAATCAAATCCCTTACAAGTACGAGTTCCGACGGATCCTCTAACATTAAGGTTGAATTTGAAGTGGGCTCGGATCTGGAGACCGCGGCGAACGATATCCGCGACCGCGTTTCCCGCGCGCAGCGCAATCTCCCCGACGCCGCGGACGCTCCCGTGGTGTACAAGTCCGATTCAGATTCCGACCCGATTCTCATTGTGAGTCTTCTTTCCGATACGCGCGATGCCATGGAGGTTTCCGAAATCGCGCGGAACCAGGTGAAGGAACGTCTGCAGACGATACCCGGCGTTTCCGAAGTCACGCTCTGGGGCGAAAAGCAGCCTGTCGTGCGTCTCTGGCTCGATCCGGTGCGTATGCGTTCCCTGGGCGTGACGGCATCCGATGTTTCAAACGCCATTTCCGCGGAAAATCAGGAGCTTCCTTCCGGCAAGATCGAAGGCCAGACAATGAATCTTTCCTTGCGGACGCTCGGCCGTTTGACGGCTCCGCAGGAATTCACGAAGATCGCGGTGAAGACTGCTTCCGATGGCACGGTGATCCGTTTATGCGACATCGCGGATATTCACTACGAACCACAGGACACGCGTACGGGATTTAAGCGCAACGGCAAGGATGTGATTTCTGTCGCTGTGATTGCGCAGCCTGGTTCCAATCACATTCAGATCGCGAATGAATTTTACAAGCGTGTCGAAGAAATCAAACGCGACCTGCCTTCGGATGTCAAGATCGTGACCGGCATGGATTCCTCCATTTCCATCCGCGCGAGCATCCGCGAAGTCGTCGAAACGATTTTCATTTCGTTCCTGCTCGTGATAGCGGTGATTTTCCTGTTCCTCCGCGAAGGGCGCACAACGCTCATCCCGATGATCGTGATTCCAGTCTCCATCATCGGCAGCTTCTTCGTGCTCTACATTTTCGGATTCTCTATCAACGTACTCACGCTCCTCGCGATGGTGCTCGCTATCGGCCTCGTTGTGGATGACGCCATCGTGATCGTGGAAAATATTTATCAGAAGATCGAAAAGAAGATGACTCCATCACAGGCCGCCGTCGCCGGGACGAACGAAATATTCTTCGCCGTGATTGCGACTTCCGTGGTGCTGATGGCGGTGTTCGTGCCGATGCTCGCGCTCGGCGGCACGACGGGGCTTCTGTTCCGCGAATTCGTCGCGGTGATGATCGGAACCGTGTTCATATCAACGGTCTGCGCGCTCACGCTTTCGCCTATGCTTTGTTCTAAATTTCTGCGTTCGCAGAAGAAGGGCTGGCTCTACAATAAGACGGAACCTTTCTTTGAATGGCTCAATGCTTTTTATTCTAAACTCCTCGATGCTTTTTTGAGAGTACGCTGGGTGATCTTTGTAATCATCGCTGTGCTCGCCGTAGTCGTCTGGTTTTGCTTTTCGCATCTTTCGAGTGAAATGGCGCCTATGGAAGACAGCGGAATGTTCATGGTGAACATCAGCGCGCCCGAAGGCACGTCACTCACGCAGATGAAAAAAGAGACAGAGGCCTTCGTGGAAGAAATGACGGCGCTGATGGATTCTTCGGAATATAAGGAAATTCAGGCGGGCGCGCGTTCGAGCGGCGGAGCGATGATCCGCGTCACTCTCAATTCCGATCCTTCCTTGCGCCGTTCGCAGACGGAAATCGCACAGGCCGTGCAAAAACTCGGATCGAATTATCCGGATTTGCGCGTGATGGTATTCGAACCGCAGAGCATCAGCACTTCGCGTGGCGGGCTCCCTGTGCAGTTTGTTCTACAGGCACAGAACATTGAGACTCTGCGCACGCTCGTTCCCAAGTTCACCGCTGTCGCTGAAAAGAGCTCCGTGTTCAGCGTCGTGAATTCCGACCTCACGTTCACAAAGCCGGAACTCCACGTGAACATCCTCCGTGACAAGGCGCGCGAACAGGGCGTTTCCGTGGATGATATCACGAAGGCCGTGGAACTCGGACTCGGCGACCAGTCCTACGCTGATTTCTACAAGGATAGTCGTCAATATGACATCATCGGCGCCGTGGGCTATGAAAACCGCGGCACTCCGGCGGCGCTTTCCGCGCTCAGCGTGCGCAATTCCTCGGGCGAGATGCTTTCGCTTGATAATTTCATTACGATGAAGGAAGTCTCCGCGTCGCCTTCGCTCCCGCGTTACAACCGTTTCAGCGCGGCGACCATTTCCGCTGGCCTTGCGCCAGGAAAGACCGTGGGCGATGGCGTCGAGGAAATGCGCCGCATAGCGAAGGAAGTCATCCCGGATTCGATGAACGTTCTCACGGACCTCGCCGGAACCTCGAAGGAATACGAGGACAGTTCCTCTGGCCTGTACTCCGTGTTCCTCCTCGCTCTCGCGTGCATTTTCCTTGTGCTCGCCGGGCAGTTCGAAAGTTTCCGTTCCCCGTTCGTCACGCTCTTCACCGTTCCGCTCGCGATTGCGGGCGCCATCGC
>JBAYFD010000144.1:0-5023 GCA_041667365.1 Fibrobacteraceae bacterium
CCGCGCTCACGAACGCTTCCGGCAATCTCACCCTCGCGGCGACGATCCTCGGCATTGACCGCAAGGTTCTCCGCGAAGTGATGGAACGCCTCGGCATTGAAAAATCCACATATAAAAGGAAGGACTGAGCAGGAGGACTTCTTTAAAAAAGAAGTATATTTAGAATATGGTTTGTGGCACGCTTTTTGCAGGGATAAAGAATATGGACCGCATACTTCTTCTATCCGTCATCGCTTTTGCCGCCGCGTCCGTCAACGCGGCTCCGGCGAATGCCGTGCCCGAATCGCAGATTTCCACCCCCGCAGAGCAAGGATTCTCGCCTGAAAAGACGACCTTGAGCGATAAGGAAAGCGCCGATTGGCAGAAGAAGCTCGAACAACGCAAGATGGCGCGCGAAGCCATTCTTTCCCGCCTGCGTGGAAGTTCCGCGCAGGAGAAGGAAATCCTTCGCCGTGAGCTTTCTAAAAACAGGGAAAAGTCGTTTCAATCTGAGAGGGAATCCTCAACAAAATCATATTCGCCCGAAAGGCCCCGTGAAGACCGCGACTACGGTGATCCTCACGATGACCCTTCTATGGGGGGCCGCTTCCCCGGGCGCGATATGCCGAATTCCCCGCCGCCGGGCCCAGATTTTAACGAATGAGATTCAATCCGGCAATTCTTCTACTCCTATTAGCACTTACTGCTTCCGCTGAAACGCAGGATTCGCTTTTCGAGCGTGCGCTCGATGCGGAAAGCTCAGGCGACGTTACCGCTACGATTGAACTCCTGGAGCGCGCTGCGGCTTGCAAAGGTCCGTACGATGCGGAAATTCACAACATTCTCAATTCGTATTACGAAGCCCTCGGCGTGGACACATCTTCGTCGGGATTCGATAAAAATTTCGTGGCGAAGCTCGAAGGCGAGGGCTACGATTACGATGAATACGGCGATACCGCGGGCGCGTCGGAGCAGTCCGCGGAAATGTATCTGCTTCTCGGCGGCGGATTCACCTACCGCACGAAATCCGGCCTGAAACACTCCGTCATGGTTTCGCTTGCCTCGGATTTGTTCTTCCGCGAAAAGGAGACCGTGTTCGATACGAGCCGCTGGGCCTTTACGCCTGAACTGGAATATACATTGCAGGGGATCTGGTTCGCGGCGGGGGCTGATGTTGATTTCTATGTGAGCGAGCGCGACGGATTCGTTCCCGCCATTTCGCTTTTCGGTGAACGGGACTTTTATCAGAACGGGCCAGGGACGGTGCGTTCCGGATTTTATTCCGCTCTTTATGCGAGTAACTCCGGGCGGGCACGCTTCCAGCTGTCCCTGTATTTTGAACGTCATCCGGAGCATGGCTTTTGGTTCTACACTGGCCTCGGCGGACGCTTTGAGCGGGATACCGTCGCGGACGTTTATTTTGAAAGCTATGGCGCCGCCGGAGATCCTTCGTATGCTGGGGAAGATTTCGGCTCCGGCTGGGAGTACGGTTCCGGTGCGGATACGACCCGGCAGCGATACTATGCCGGCAGGCCGTCATCGCTCGGGCCCGAACTCCGGCTTTTCGGGGGATATAAGTTTTCCGACGCCTGGGCCTTGATTTTCCGGGGCTCGCTCTTTGAAGGCTTCGCTCTCCGGAAGGATTCATGGATAGCTTCCGCCGGGGATTCCTCCGCCGTGGACGGACAGCCTATAATCGTGGACAGAACTTATTCCCGCAAAAGTCTGCTCGGCTATGGGAGCCTCCGCGGGGAATGGAAATACAAAGACTTTTCCGCTTACGCTTCTCTGGAGGCGCATTTCCTGCGGTATCAGTCCTTGCCGGGGGATCATCCGGAACTGACGTCTTATGCGTCCGTCTGGAAGGGAATCCGCCTGGGAACGGTGATCCGCTTCTGAATCCGGTTGTGCGCAGCCCCTTGGCACGGATGTTGCTTTATATGGGGCATGATGCAAAAAGTTCTCCTGATATCTATACTTCTTGTGACGTTCTGTGCCGCGGACGAGTCGTCCCTTCAGGAAAAACTTAAAAACAGAAATACATCGGAGATGATCATCCGGGAAAAAATCGCTACGCTTCCGGAGCGCGCCCGTGCGGAAATCGTTTCCGTCCGCGAACGTGAAGCTTCACGGAAAGCGGAGATGCGCGATGTGCGCATGGACGGACTGCGCGATGACCGCGGCCTTAAAAACAGGGAAGAGATGTTCCGTCCTGAGCCGGTACCCCAGAAAATCGATAATGTAGAAGCTTACTGAAAAACAGGATTCCGCTTTTTTCATGATTTCAGGTAAGATTTGATTTTTTGGCACGGACTTTGCTAATTTCTAAATGAAAACCCCAAACCAAACCCAAGGTCTCGCCCGCAAGGGCGAGGCCTTCGGTTTTTAAAATGCCTTTTGAGAAATGACGTAAAAGAAAATGACGTAAAAGAAATCCGGCTCACGGGAGCCGGATTTCTTTATTCATTGCGGAATGATGTTCTATTCCACGACGCGTGTAATGCTCGCGCCGAGCTTCGCCATTTTCGCTTCGAAATTTTCGTAACCGCGGTCGAGGTGATAGATCCGGCTCACGGATGTATCTCCGTCGGAAACAAGTCCGGCGAGGACGAGGGCCGCGGCGGCGCGCAAGTCGCTCGCCATGACTTCGGCGCCCTGAAGGGGCTTTCCGCCCGTGACGCGCGCGGTGTTCCCCGTGAGCAGAATGTCCGCCCCGAGACGCTGAAGTTCCGCGACGTGTTTGAAACGGTCCGTATAGACGGTGTCCTGGATGAGGCTTGAGCCGGGAACAGCGGTGAATACAGCCATCAGCGGAGCCTGGAGGTCCGTGGGGAAACCCGGATAGGGATGCGTGGTGACGCTTACGGGCTTGAGCGTTATTCCGCGGGCGTCGACGTCGGCCCAGTCGCTTCCGGTCGTGACTTTGCAGCCCATCTCCTTGAATACATCAAGGAGCGCTCCGAGGTGACCGGGACACATCTTCGTCGCCTTGACATGTCCGTGGGTGATGACCGCGCCCGCGAGGAACGTGCCCGCTTCGATGCGGTCCGGGATGGTGGGGGCGTCACCGGGGTGAAGTTCATCTACGCCTTCCACGATGAGGGTGCGCGTGCCGCGTCCGCTGATTTTTGCGCCCATGCCGAGGAGATAATCCACGAGAACATCGATTTCCGGCTCGATCGCCGCGTTGCTCAGCACGGACGTTCCTTGCGCGAGTGTCGCCGCCATGAGGACGTTCACCGTCGCGCCGACGCTGGAAATCGGGAAGTCGAATTTTCCGCCGGGGAGGCATCCGTCGCAGAGCGCTTCCACATAACCGTGCGTCACGTTCACTTTCGCGCCGAGCGCTTCAAGACCTTTCAGATGAAGATCGACGGGGCGCGGGCCCCAGGCGCAGCCGCCGGGGAGGGAAACGCGGCAGCGGCCGAATCGCGCTACGAGCGGGCCGAGCACATAGAAACTTGCGCGCATCGTCTTCACGAGCTCGTAAGGCGCTTCCAGGTGATTCGCTCCGTGCGTGTCGATGCGGAGTTCGTGGCTTTCGCCGTCGATGCGGCATCCGATGACGCGCAGCACGTCGGACATTGTCTTTGTATCGCGGAGGTGAGGCACGTTCGTAATTCTGGATGTGCCGTCGGCGAGGAGCGCCGCCGCCATCTGCGCGAGCACAGCGTTCTTCGCGCCGGAAACTTCCACTTCGCCTTCGAGGGGCTTCGTTATGGGATGGACGATGAAACGATCCATATTAATTTGTCCTTATTTTTGTCGGACGTCGGAATGTACGACGCGGGTCTTAGCAAAAAAGTCATGGAGCGTGCGTTTCTGCGGATCCACTGCTGCAATGAGGTAACCTATGCCGTAAAAGAAAAGAGACGCCTCGGAGATGAGGCTGAAGGCGTAGCGGATGACGGCGCCCTTGAAACCGAGATGCGAACCGTCGGCTTTTTCCACGCGGAGGTGCAGAAGCATTTTCCCCACGGTGCCCGAATAACGCGCATGGAAGAAAATGGAATATAAACTTTGTACTAAAAACATTACGGCGATGAATACATACATCCCCCGCGCGTGGAGGATCGCCATGGAGGTGTCCGTGGCGGTCGGATTCTTATAGTAGGCGTCCACGAGGCCGGATAATGTCTGCATGTCCATTATGCCGAGCGCGTTCAGCAGAAGTGAAACGCCCGAGCCGACGAGACTCAACAGGAAAACGTCAATGAGAAAGGCGCAGCTGCGGATCCAGAAACCGGCGAACGCTTTCTGTTCAAGGTTTTTTTCGCGGATAAGCGTGGCGAGTGTGTCCTGGAGAAGATCGTCCGCCTGCTTCTGCGAATTTTCAAATGTCGGGAACGCGGTGCTCCAGGGCGCCCATTCCTTCATGTCGCGGTGCCACACGAGTGTTGTGTCCTTGATTTTGCCGTCCGCCTTGAACGCTTTGAGCTCGTCCGTTTCAACCGGGCCTACGCGCCGGTCTCCGGAAGTGATGCTTTCATCGATGTAAAACCATTTCATATTGTCTGCAAATTTACAAAAGTCCCGGACCGCATTCTTGAGATTCTCCGTTTTCCCTGCGTTTGCGCCGCTATCCCGCTTTCCTTATATGTGGAAAAATCTAATTTGTGCTCACGATGAGCAATTTTAAAATCGGTCAGCGATTTGTAAGTGAACAGGAACCGGAACTCGGCATAGGCAGAATCTCCGCGGTCGCGTTCAGAAACGTGACCATTCAATTCCCGGCCGTGGGCGAAACCCGGATTTACCGGGATACAGGTGCGGCTCTTAAACGGTATCTGTTGAAGGCGGGGGAATCCGCCAAGAGTGAAAAGGGCGCTTCCGTCCTCATTGAATCCGTCCGGATGGAAGACGGCCTCGCCGTGTACTGCGGCCGCGGCGGACGGGAAATCCGCGAGCAGGACCTGCAGCCCAAGGCCGTCGCGCGTTCTTCCGAGATATTCGAGGCGCTCGCCTCCGGACGCACTTCCGACAACGTGGAATTCCTGCGCCGGGAGCGCGCGAATGTGCTTTCCTGCGAGTGGCAGGTCTCGCC
>JBAYFD010000145.1:0-4920 GCA_041667365.1 Fibrobacteraceae bacterium
GCCTTCAAGAACGCCCACCACGGCGACTTTAATCGTGGGGTCGACTTTCTTCATTGCGGTAATGAATTCGCGGGCGCGCTTACCGTAAACGGTACCGCCGTCCTGGCCGTATTTGGAATAGTAGGGGTGCCAGTTACCGTAGATTTCGTTACCGATTTCCCAGTACTTGATGTTCGCCTTCTTCTCGATGTTTGTGTGCTTCACCCATTCGGCGGCTTCTTCAGGAGTGCCGCTGCCGAAGTTCACGGTAAACATCGCGTTGTCGCCTGTCTTCTTGAGCCAGTCGAGGAATTCGTCCGTATCGGTCATCCAGTCGTGGTTGTCGAGGATCTGCTTCCAGTGGTCGTCATCCGCGCGGAGACCGCCCGGGTAACGGATGATTCCGTGGTGGATGCGCTTCACATAATCCGCGGTCTGGACCTTTGCGTCCTTCACGTTGAGGAGGTCGCCGTCCCAGAGGGCCGCGTTGATGCCGAAGATCCCGCTGGAGATGTCCGGGTTCACGACCTGGGCGAAGTCGCCCTTGACGGTCGCCATGACGACGGCCGGCCGGTCTACCTTCGGAAGTTCGCGCTTGTTGGTGAGGCGGACGTTATCGATTTCGAAACCGCCGGAAGTGCCTTCGCCCGAGGGTTTGAAGTCAAGGCTGATCACGCCCTTGAGGTCGAAGAGACCGTTCTCCTGCGCGTCAGGCGGTTGGTAATACGGAAATTTGGAGAAATTGCGGAACGGGACGAGGACCGTGGTACGTCCTTTCGGCACACCCGTATTCGCGACGAACACTTCGTCGCCGGCATCGCTCACCTGCACGGTGATGGATTGCCAGGCCTTTTCGGAGTACACGTCGAACATGATGCCCCAGTGCTTTGTCCAGTCGCGGTCAGCGGCGGGGCGGTTCAGCTTCTTCATGTCAAGGACGACGTCCACCCAGTCAGCGAGGAGGTAGTGGTCCACGATGAGGGAGTTGCCGTCGAGGTTGCCCTTGCCGATGTGACGTTCAAGCTGGGACTTCGGGCCCTTCGAGGGCTCCCAGAATTCCTGGGCGTACTTGTCTTCGAAATTCGAAATCACGAGATCCGGGGAATTGGACTTGAAGGAATCCCACTTGAGATCCGGGTCCACCCAGTCGATGTTGCTTGTGAAGGAAATCTGGTCCACGTACACGGTGACGGGCGCCGGTTTGCCCGGTTCGCCTGCGTTTTCACCCTTGCCCACGGAGAAGCGGATTTCCTGGATCTTATTCCACTGGATATCCTTTGCGACTTCGGATTGCTTGTTCGCATCCCAGGCCTTGCCTTTGTCCATGAAGCGCTTGAGCGGAATCTTCACGAGCTGCCAGTCTTTGCTGACCTTGATCCAGTCATTGAGGCCGATCTTTGTCTGGCTCTTGATGTCGTTGCCCTGGTTGTCCAGGATACCGACGTAGAGCTTTTCGCCGCCGATCTTGCCCTTGATCCAGAAATAGAGGCCGCCCTTGTCGCGGACCTTGGAAAGGTCGACGTACTTGTTCTCGCCGAGGGAGTAGGTCACGCCGGACCAGTCGTTGTTATCGATGTACATGGCGAGCACGTTCGGGTTGCCCGCGGTCTTGCTCTGCGCTTCGCGCTGGGCGGTGAGGCCGCCGTACACGTAGCTGAAGCCCTTGATGCCGTTATCATAGAAGGTCTTGATGACCTGCGCCTTGCCGTCCAGTTTCTCCGGATTCTTCGGGCCGTCAATAACGTCGGTGTTTTCATCCCAGTAGACGACCTTCGCCTTCGGAGCGGCGCTCTTGTTGCCCTTCACGATTTCGATGTTGTCGATGAAGACTTCGAAACTAGGATTGATGCCCTTGTTGATGGAAAAACGGACTTCGGCGATCTTGTCCCAGTCGATGCGCGCCGGAAGTTCGGTCTTTTTCGTCTGGTCCCAGTAGAGACCGCGGTCCGGGAAGTCCGCGAGCGGAATCTTCACGTGGGTCCACTGATTGGTGACCTGACCATACTTGTTCAAGGGGAGCTTGACTTGGGTCTTCTTTCCGTCGGAGACTTCCTCGTCGAGGATACCGACGATGAGCTGCTCTCCGCCGACCTTGCCCTTGATATCGAATTCAAGGGTGGAGTTAAGGAGGTACTTGCTCAGGTCGAAAACTTCATTGTAAAGACAGATGGACGCGCCGGAATAATCCGTCGGGTCGAGCTTGATGTCGAGCGCGGAATTGGACTTGTAGCCGCCGTCCTTGGTGATAGTGACGCCTTTGCTGTTGCCGCCGTAGACGTAGTCATAGCCGCCCTGACGGTACTGGTCGTCGAACATTTTGTACACGACGAGTCGCGGAGGCCTCTGAGCCATCGCGGCGGTCGTCGCGAGCCCCAACAGGAGCACTGACGAAACCTTGAAAAATTGCTTAATCATTCGGTTTTCCTTTTGGTTGTGCAGCAGAACTGCGGGTTATATTCTGAAAATCACTTCTTGAGCATTTCTTCGATCATATCCGGGCTGAAGCGGTCCTGGCGCTTGCCGTTCACGAAGAAGTTCGGGGTGCCCTGCACGCCGATCTTGACGCCGAGCTGGAAGTCCGCATCGATGCGGGCCTGTTTCGCGGAATCGAGGACCATGTCTTTCTTGAACTGCTCGATGTTCTTGATGCCGACAGTCTTTGCGATCTGTTCAAATGTTTCCGGGGAGAGCTCGTTGTTGTGGGAGGCGACCGCATAGCGGAATTCCCAGAACTTGCCCTGCTTCTGGGCGGCCATGCTCGCTGCCGCCGCCGCCGGAGCGTCCTTGTGGAAGCTGAGCGGGAAGAACTTGAACACGAACTTGATCTGATCGCCGTGCTTCTTCATCATGTCCTGCATGATGGGCGCGATGCGCGCGCAGTACGGGCACTGGAAGTCGGAAAATTCAACGATGGTGAGCTTGGGGTTTTTGAGATTGCCGAAGGTCGGGCTCTGACCATCCGGGATGTCCCAGACCTTTTCATCGGCTTCCTTTTCCGCTCTGAGCTGTTCAATGGAAAGGCCGCGTTTTTCAAGGCCGTACTTGAGAATTTCGAATTCGTCCGACATTGTCTTGACGACCGTGGCGAGGCTGTCGACCTTGCTTTGAGATGCCACGCTTCCTGGGGTTGCGGCATTGCAGGCGGTGAGGGAAAGAACGAGGACAAGGCTCGCGACGGAAAAAATAGACTTCATAAACTTCCTTTGAAAGATGGTATGAAAAATATATAAAAGAAAGGCCGCGGGAAATTCCGTGGCATTTTTTTGTATACAGGAAGAATCCGCTTCATCGGAGGCGGAAACAATGATGGTAAACGAATTTTTACATCGAGAATGGAACGGAGAAAAACTTGTTTTTGGAACGGGAGGAGGCATCGCTTCAGAAGGTCCAGGAAAAGATGGCGAAAGACTTCTGATTGACAATGACGCCGATGATGTCGTCGTGGCGGACGGGCGTAATGGAACTTGCCGTGCAGAAAATGAAGGCCATGGAAAATACCAGAATTGCTGCGGAATGGTTTATCGACATGCAATAAACATTCTGGATTTTGCGAAATGAAAACGCCGCTCCGGGAGTCCGGAGCGGCTTTCGTTTTGAAAAATTTGCGCGTTACAGCGAAAGGATGTAATGGATGTTTTCGGAGAGGAAAGGAACCACGCCCGTGAAGATCACGGCGATGGTCAGGAGCACGACCGCCGCCTTTTCGCGGAAGTTCACTTCCAGGGCGGGGAGCGGGTTCGCTTCGTCCGTCTTGTCCACCCAGGCGCCCTTGATGAGCTGGATGTAGTAATAGAGCGCGATCACGTTGTTGAGAACGGCGAAGGTGATGAGCGCGTAGCTCTTGACTTCCGCGGCGCTTTCGAACAGAAGGAACTTGCCGATGAAGCCTGCGAGCGGAGGAATGCCCGCGAGGCTGAACGCGGCGACTGCGAGCGCGACTGCGAGCGTCGGGTTTTCTTTGGAAAGTCCGCGCAGGGAATCGAAGGATTCCGGGCGGTGGTGCCCGATGATGCCGAACACGAAGAAGGCGAGGTAGTTCGCGAAGGTGTAGACGAAGAGGTAATAGACGATGGCGCTCTTCGCTGCGACGGAAGGCCCGAGCACGGCGACGAGGATGTAGCCCGCCTGCGAGATGGAACTGTACGCCATGAAGCGGCGGAGGCGGCTCTGCTTGAGAGCGCCTAGGTTACCGGCGAAGATAGTGACTGCGGCGAGGAGCGAGAGGAACGGGATGAGTTGCGTGTGGATGCTTGCGAAAGGCCCGAACACGAGAGTCGTGAGGAATATGATGGCGACCGCCTTTGAGGTGACGGCGAGGATCGCGGTCACTGGCGTGGGCGCGCCTTCATAGACGTCCGGCGCCCAGGTGTGGAACGGGAACAGGGTGAGCTTGAAGCCCACGCCGCACACGAGGAAGAGCACCGCTATCCAGAGGAGCGGGGAAGACGGATCCGCGGTGACTGCCGTGCCGATCGTGCCGAGGTTGATGCTCCCGGAGAACCCGTAGAGGTAGCTGAAACCGAAGAGTTCGAGCGCGGTCGCGACGGAACCCATCAGGATGTATTTTGTGCCCGCTTCGCTTCCGGCCGCGTCCGCCTTGTTCCACGCAGCGAGCGCGTACATCGGGACGGTCGCGAGTTCAAGGCCGAGGAACATCGTCAGGAGATCGCAGGCGGAGACGACCGCTATGCCGCCGAACGTCGCCGTGGCGAGCGCCGCCGTGAATTCCGGGAGCTCATGGAGCTGCGGCTTGCCGTCCGCGCCGTGGTCGAAGTAATCTTTGCAGAAGAGCGTGCCGAGGAGTGCCGCGAGCACGAGGACTTCGCGCATGAATACGCCGAAGCTGTCGACTCTCCAGTTGCCTAAGAAGGTCTGCGATGTTCCGAGGACGAGCGTGTTCAGAAGGATGAACACGGCGAGGAACCCGAAGCAGGCTACAGC
>JBAYFD010000146.1:0-4918 GCA_041667365.1 Fibrobacteraceae bacterium
ATCGTGATTATAATCGATGAACTTGCGGACCTGATGATGGTCGCGGGGAAGGAAGTCGAAATGTCCGTCGCCCGCATTGCCCAGAAGGCCCGCGCCGTGGGCATTCATTTGGTGCTTGCGACGCAGCGTCCGTCCGTGAATGTGATCACGGGCCTCATCAAGGCGAACCTCCCGACGCGTATCAGTTTCAAGGTCGCGTCGCAGATCGATGCGCGCACTGTGCTCGACCGCGCGGGTTCGGAAAAACTCCTCGGCCGCGGCGATATGCTCTACCGCGCGACGGAAGACCCGGAGCCGCAGCGCGTGCACGGAGCGTTCCTTTCCGATGATGAAGTGGAACGCCTCGCGGACGCCTGCTCGGATCAGCCCGGCGTGGATTATCAGAAGTATCTCGATTCACGGATTCAGGAGGATGATCTCGCCGCGATGAACGAAGATATCGGCGAAGGTGATGAGGACGGCGAAGGCGGAGATGGCGGCGGTCCGGTCAAAATCGATCCGCGGCTGTTTGAAATCGCGCTGGACTGCGCGGGCGCGGGCAGCGTATCCACGTCGGCCGTGCAGCGCCGTTACAGCGTGGGCTTCTCCCGTGCGGGCCGCATCGTGGACCAGATGGAACGCCTCGGCATCTGCGGCAAAGGCCGCGGTTCCAAGCCCCGTGAAATACTGATGGGCGAAGAGGAAATCCGCAACCTGATGCTCACCTACGGAAAATGAAGAGAAAATGAAGACAGCCTCTGAAAATTGAATCTTTTGCCTGGCGTTGATGAAATTTCATTCCTCTTTGATTTGACGCCCGAGTAAGTTGTAGCGGTGGGGCTTCAGGATACCCGTGGCGCGTGCTCTCTGTGCAGACTTGAGGGTGGTGGTGCTTCCGCCAGTTTCGAATGGCCCGAGGTCCGGGGCTTTTCCGTTGTAATCGTAGCCGATGTCCTTGCCCGCGTCGATGAGGTCGCTTCCGGCTGCGAGGTGCAGGAATTTGATCGTCTGCAGACTTCCGTCCACGTTGCGGGGGAGTGTCGCCTGTGCCGTGTCGATACCTTGGAAATCCGAAGCGTTCACGGTGACGCTCAAGTCCCAGCCATTGTTGCTTCCGTTGTGCGAGCCGTAGCTGTCGGAGCTGCTGCCGGCGTAGGAAATGTCGTTGTAAAGCGTGTGCTTCTGACCGCTCGCAAGCGTGCCGCCCATGCCGAAATTAATTCCGTTCGCGTAGCCGATGCTTTGCTCCACGGTGATTCCTCCCGTGTTGTTGTTCTGGTCGAAGCCTTTCGCCGGATTTCCGAAAGCGATGCAGCGCGTGCAGCGGTTGTTCGCGAGGGCGGAGTTCCCGCCGAGTTTGAATCCGTTGCCATTTCCTGCGAAAGAATCCGCGCCGAATACGTTCACGCCGTTGCGGAACGCCCAGCTGTCGATGACGATGATACTGTCCGGTGAATCGAAGGCGTCGAAACCGTCGTCGGAATTTTCCCAGGCGCGGCATTCATAGAATTTATTGCCCGCGCCCTGTGTCTGCTTGGAGGCGAAGCCGTCCGCCATGCTGCCGTTTTTCTTCGGATCGAAGTTCCGGTAGGAATCCACGCGGGTCACCATGGTGTGGTTCCCGCCTTTATTGATTTCGAGACCGGAATTGCGGTTTTCGTAAAAGGCGCAGTTCGTGAAACTGTTGTAGCTTCCGGTGACGTAGGCGCCCTGGTAGCCCGCGCGGGTGACAGCAATGCCGTGAAACTCGTAATAGCTTCCGGTCACGTACAGCCCGTAGGAATTCTGGATGTAGGTGTTTTCGGGGAAGTTGAAATCGAGGATCGCCGCGGCGAAACCGTCCGCCATGATGACGATGGGCGCGCTCGGCGTTCCCGTCTTCGCGAGCGTGATCGTGTTCGCGCTTCCGGCCGTGTATTCGATGCTGTATGTGCCCGCTTCGAGCCTGAGCGTGTCGCCGGATTTTGCGTTGGTGAATGCGGTGACGAAATCGCTTGAGGGGGTGAGCTGCGTGGTGGCCGCGGATGCCGCCGCCGCGAGAACGAGAGAAGAGAGTGACAGTGCTTTTTTCATATAGCGTTCTTTTGTTCTCATTAAATATATTAAAAATGGAGATAATGGATAAATATTCCGCTCTTATATGCTTATATATTATCTGATTTTGCCCGGAATTGTGTTCTCAAAATTTTTCCGATGAGCATCGGGCGCGTCCCGGCGCTCCGGCCTGCCGTTTTTTGAACATTTACAGGCAAAATGCGGTCACCTGTTATTTTTCTTGCTAAATTTACGGCACGTCCTTAGAGGCGTTTCTTTTATAGAGGTTAATATGAATTATTTCAATACGCTTCCTCTCCGCCAGAAGTTGGCGGAATTGGGTCACTGCCGTTTTATGGATGCTTCCGAGTTTTCTCGCGGCGTCGAAGTTCTCAAGGGTAAGAAAGTTGTCATTCTCGGCTGTGGCGCACAGGGCCTGAACCAGGGTCTGGATATGCGCGATAGCGGCCTCGATGTCTCTTACTGCCTCCGCAAGGAAGCCATTGAGCAGAAGCGCCAGTCTTTCAAGAACGCAACTGAAAATGGTTTCAAGATCGGTACTTACGAAGAACTCATTCCGACCGCGGACCTCGTCTGCAATCTTACGCCGGATAAGCAGCACCACAATGTCGTGCCCATTCTGATGAAGCTCATGAAGAAGGGCGCCGCCCTCTCTTACAGCCATGGCTTTAACATCGTTGAAGAAGGCCAGGAAATCCGTCCGGACATCACCGTGATCATGGTCGCTCCGAAGGGCCCGGGCACTGAAGTCCGCACGGAATATGTCCGCGGTTTCGGCATGCCTTGCCTCATCGCCGTGCAGGGCAAGAATGACCCCGAAGGAAAAGGCTGGGACTACGCCAAGGCCTATGCGTCCGCTCTCCATGCGGACCGTCCGGGCGTCCTCGAAAGCGCGTTCGTCGCGGAAGTCAAGTCCGACCTCATGGGCGAACAGACGATTCTCTGCGGTATGCTCCAGACGGGCACGATCCTCTGCTACGACAAGATGGTGAATGAATTCAAGGTGGACCCGGCCTATGCGACCAAGCTCATCCAGTACGGTTGGGAAACCATTTCCGAAGCTTTGAAGCACGGCGGTATCACGAACATGATGGACCGTCTCTCCAACCCGGCGAAGATCCGCGCCCACGAACTTTCCGAAGAAATGAAGAAGATCATGAAGCCTCTGTACCAGAAGCATCAGGATGACATCATTTCCGGCGAATTCTCCTCCACGATGATGAAGGACTGGGCGAATGAAGACCACGATCTTCTCACCTGGCGTGAAGAATACGGCAAGCATCCGTTCGAGCACAATGATTCCTGCAAGACCAAGATCACCGAACAGGAATATTTCGACCGCTGCGTCCTGATGGTCGCCATGGTCAAGGCCGGCTGCGAACTCGCATTTGAAAACATGGTCGCCGCAGGCATGAAACCCGCCAGCGCTTACTATGAATCCCTGCATGAGGTCCCACTCATCGCGAACCTCATCGCACGCAAGCGCCTCTATGAAATGAACCGCGTGATCAGCGATACCGCCGAATACGGCTGCTATCTCTTCGCGCGCCGCTGCATCCCTCTCCTCAAGGATTTCATGAAGGGAATCACGAAGGAAGACATCGGCTCCGTCTATGGCGAAGGCAAGGGCAACGGCGTTGACAATGTGAAGCTCATTGAAGTCAATGCCGCCATCCGCAAACACCCGATCGAGGAAATCGGTGCGTGGCTGCGCTATAAGATGCGCGGCATGACGACCCTCGGCAAGTAATTTTGGAAGATAACTCGTTCTATTCCAAAATTCGGAACGTTTGAAAGAAGCTCTCCAGATTTGGAGGGCTTTTTTTCATGCGGACGATGAACGGCTCGCCTTCGCGCTGGGCGCGGAAATGCTTTGTTATATTTTGTCGTATGACTTATAATCTAAAACAGCCAGTGGCTAAGGAATCCTGTGCGATGCGAGCTCTGCGCATCCGGGAGACGGAGAACGGTGCGCGATGCCGTACCCGCATGGTGAAGTCGAAAAAACTTTATTCAAGAAAAAAGACCGGTCAGTTTGACCGGTCTTTTAATTTGTTGCGAAGAGCCTCTTTTACTTTCTGCCCTTCTTTGATTTCTTTTTCGGAGCGGGGGCCGGCTGTTCCTGCTGCGCGTTGTCATCGGAAATGTCGAAGGAGGCTCCGGTGGTGCGCTGAAGCTCATGAAGCGCATGCTTCGCTTCGCTCACGAACTTGCCGTCGGGGAACCGCTTGAGATAGATTTCGTAATCCTTGATGCGGTTCCCTTCCTGGACCAGTGTAAAGATCGCCTGTTCCGCTTCGTCACGGAAAGAGCCGTTGGGGAAGTCGCTCAGATATTTTAAGTAAGCCTTGAATGTATTGGCGGCTTGCGCATCCTTGAAATTCTGGTAGTCGCCGAGGACCTTGAGCTTTGCTTCGATTTCCGGCCTGTGCGGGGAATTCGGATAATACTCGAGGTACATCTGGAGCATTTCTACGTCGTTTGACGCCATAACCTGCTTGTAGCGGGAGCCTTCCTGATAGGTCTGATATTCGTGGACGGAAATCTTGTTGCTGTCGAGCGTACTGTAAAGCTTTTCCTTTGTGTTCAGGTCTTCCGGGTGGCAGAAGGCGAGGTAGCTTTCGAGCACGTCGGCGAACTGAGCCTTGGTGAACTTCTCGCTCATGTCGGGGAGGGAATCTCCGTCGAGGAAGAAGTGATAGTCGCGTTCGATCGCCATGCAGTCCCAGTCGGAAAGCGTGTCCTTGACTTCGGAATGCTTGCGGAGCTGGCTGTCGCGGTCGCGCAGGGCGAAACGCATCTTGCGGTCACGGCGGCTTTCGCGTCCGAAGTCGAGGGAAAATTCGAGAGCGATGCGCACGGGGAGCTTTGTCTCGATTTTGTC
>JBAYFD010000147.1:0-4881 GCA_041667365.1 Fibrobacteraceae bacterium
CGCGAAGGCGAAGTAGGCCGTGGGGACCGCCCAGAGCTCGGAGAGGTCCGCGTCCCTGTCCGTCGTCATCGTGTGGTATTCCAGCGGAAGCCCTACGCTGAACGTGGAGTTGAAGGCGTAGCCCGGTTCCGCATAGAAGAACATCCATTCCGGGACGCTGATCACGCTCGGGTCGTCCTTGTCGAGGAGCGCGAAGAAGGCGGTCGCCGAAAGCGAAATGCTTCCGAAGGAGAGAATCGGCTCGACCGTGAATGCATTGCTCACCTTGTCGCCTTTATCCTTGTAAAAACCGTAGGCGTATTTGATGCTTTGGTCGCCCAGGGTGATGGAACCGTCTAAGCCTGCGCGTATCTGGTACGATTCGTCGGATTCATCGCGGGAGTATAAGCCGAAGGGTTTCGCGCTCACCTTGCCGAGCTCGAGATCGTAAGCTCCGTATGCCCTGTAGATGCCAGCGCTGTCTGCGCCGACGGCGAGGCTCACGCCTTTGTAGTTTGCTTCAAGACCGCGGAAGCCCGTTTCCTTGAGGCCTACGGCGTAAACGTTTGTACGCTTGTATCCATAGTAATTGAATTGGCCTGATGTATAGCACAGGTCGCCGAAGCGGAGTTTAAGGTCTGGTGTGGCCTGCATCGTTGCTACGACACCATCATAAAGAAATCCGGTCCAGCGGTCGTACGGATTCGATCCCTGCGCCGGAACCGTGCCTCCCGTGGAGGGACTTACGGTGTATGTCGTTGCATACAAATCAACGGAAACACGATTATTCAGTTTGATGGTCGCGGTGAGATCCATCTCATGGTTCGCCTGGTAGTCGACGCCATTTTTGGACGTTGTGTCCTGATTGTGGTATCCGGCGACATCTCCGTCAAAGAATCCGCTGAAGCTTAGATCCACGGCACCTGCGTTCGCGCAGAGTGCAAGGCCGAAACAAGCGTAAAGAGGGATGGTTGATGATTTCATTTGTAAGGTTCTCCTTGTTGTGTGTGTCCGCAGGAAAGAATGCAAATGCCGTGCCAAAGGAAAACCGGGAAAAACAAGGAAAAAAGCCAATGGGAATTCCATTTTTGTGAAATGCTCCTGCGGGGCGCGCTTTTTTTGTAAATTGGGCGCTATGAAATTTGAAAATCTGAAAATGATGGCGATACTGCTTCTCGCGGCGGTTTCCGCTTTTGCGCAGACCCCGGCATCCGTGATGGAAAAGTCTTCAACCTGGTTCCGCGGCAGCAAGGGCTGGGAACTGGATTTCCGCGCGACCGTGCAATATGCGAATTCTCCAGAGACGGCTACGCAGAGCGGAATTCTCCTCGTAGGCGACAGAGATAAATTCCGGCTTGCCGTTCCGGGAATCGCTTTTTACAGCGACGGGGTGACGCTCTGGCAATGGAATAAGGAACAGAAGCAGGTGCTCATCAAGGCTGTGGCGGATCTGCCGGCGACGCTGCACCCTTCGGAAATGCTTTTCAAATATCTGAACTGCAAAGCGACCGCTTTGAAAAAAGATAGTTGGAAATCCGCTTCCGTTTATGTGCTCACGCTGGATCCTTCGAAATACGGCAAGGACTTCACCGCGATGGAAGTATGGCTCTCCGCGTCGGATTATTCTCCTGTCCGCCTTTCCACTACGGATCCGATGGGAAATGTGACGTGGTATGATATTTCCAATATCCGCAAGATGCAGAAAGTGGTGGATGCGGAGTTTAAATACAAAAGCGTCAAGGGCGTCGATGAAGTGGACATGAGGTAATATGAAATTCGCAGCGACTTCTGTTTCTGTCACTTTGATGGCCTGTGCAGCGCTTTTTGCCGCGGATGACAAACTTGTAAGCAATTTCACGTTCGCCGTGGGCAAGGGCCCTGCGGCGGGGGAACTCTGGGTCGTTTCCCGCGGAGACGCCGGGAGCGGGCTCACGCTTCTCACTTTGGAACTCAGCGCGACCGGGGTTCATGCGACGGGTATGCAGCAGGAAATTCTGGAGAAAGAGGAAACTCCCGTGCAGGATGGCGTGTTCTCCGATGTGACTGCGGAACACCGCCGCACGGCGGGCGCTTCCGCCGGAGACTTCGGCTGGACTTTGCCCCGGTTTGAGACGGATTCTTCCGGCAATTATCTTTCCCCGTCCGGATTCTTTTCTGCGCGTGCAATCAATGCCGTGGATTCCCGCGAGTTAGGCGACCCGCAGCTTTCGTCCGTGGATACCGCTTATTCGAATGCGATGACGCATGCCGTGAGCGCGTTCGCCTACGATTCTTCCGCAAAAACGCTCTGGATCGCCCGCGGTGCTTACGGGCTTGTGCGCAATAATTTTTCCAAGGGCATCAATTCCTCCGTCAGAAGTTCTTATGTGGTCAATAAGGACAAACTGACTTTAGATACACTCTCTTATAATTATTCCGTGAAGAAATCGGTGAACCCGGCGGTGTACGGGCTTGCTCGCCATCCGGCATCCGGTTCCCTGTGGCTCGGCACGGACGGCGGGCTTTTCGAAATGAAAACCTCCGGGCTCGCTCTTTCCAGGACGGGCGTGACTTCCCTTGATACTGGCCGCGTGACCGGCGTGTGGATTGGCGGAAGCCCGGTGCAGATCATCGTGGAAACTTCGGCGCGCTCGGGATCATCGACGCAGAGTCATCTGTGGCGTTCGTGGAACGGCGGCGCCTTCAATGAAGTCGTATTCCGGGACACGGCGGGAAAAGTGCAGAAAGAAATTTATGACAAAGCGGATTACAGCGTGAGCGATGTCGCATTTCTCGGGAACCGCGCGTTTCTTTCCGTGCAAACTATTGAAGGCTCGCTTTCCGGGCTTTTGAAACTGGACAGCGTCGGCGCCGTTCCTTGGGAAAATGAGAATCAGTGGCTTTACGGGCTTGACGCCGGCGTCGTTGACCGCAATGTGACGGTCACTTCCGTATGTACTTTTCCACTTACATCCGGGGTGACGGGAATCGCTGTAAGCACTTACGGCGCGGGTGTTTCCGTTTCCGCGGACAGCGGCAAGACGTGGTCATACATTTTGAATCAGGCGTCCGTGGGTAGCAATCTCAGTTCCATCCGTATGGTGCCTTCCGTGATCGAGGCCGGCGGCTCTGCGCTTGTCGCTTATAAAGTAAGCAAGGATTCCAAGATTACGATTGAAGTGTTCAGCTATGATATGCGCAGAGTTCGTAAAATCGTCAAGGACGCGCCCCGTTCCGCAAGTTCCACGCGGAGCTCCGTCGCCACGGAAGATGCCTGGGACGGCTATGATGAATATGGACGCGCCGCCGCGATGGGCGTGTATTATGTGCGGGTCAAGGATAATCACGGACATATCGGCTGGGGAAAGGTGATGACGCTCGGGGGAGGTAAGTGATGAACCGCGTTTTCGTTCTATTGCTCTGTTTCCTCTCCGCATCCGCTTTCGCGGATAAGAAAGCAACGCTCGGCAGTTTCGATGGCTTTGTAGAGCGCATGGGCGCGGGCACTGCGGAACTCGGGCGTGGCAACACCGGTTCCGCGGATACAGCAGCGCAGCCCGGCGCTTATTGGAATCCCGCGATTCTCGGCTTCCGCACATATACGGCGTATTCCCTGCATGCGGAAAAACGCGACCTTGACCGCGCGGGAGGCTCGCTCGGCGTCGAAAGCCGCATCGGGAGCCGCATGGGCATCGGCGGCGCGGTCCTTTACCGGAGCGACCTCGCGTTCGATGTCATCAATGACGATGATGAAAAACTCGGCACGGCGACGCCTTACTTTATGATGATGTACGTCGGTCTCGGTTACCGCATTTCGCGCAAGGACGCCATCGGCCTTTCGTTCTCGATGAGCTATGACAACCTTGGCATTTCCGGCTATTACGATGATGTGAAAGTGGAGGATGGTTATCAGAGCCCCGTCACGTTCAATCTGGGCTGGCTCCGTGAATGGAATGAAAACTGGTCGAGCGCCGTCGTCATCCGCAATTTAAGCTTCAGCAAGAACCTTTCTGCGACGTGGACGCGCAATACGAGTTCCGATAATTCCGTAAGCTCCACGGAAGGCGTCCGGCCCAAGGTTCTGCAAATCGGTCTCGGGTACCATTCGCGGCTTCTCGGACGTCCGATTTCGAGCTGGATGGAGGCCCTGGACTATCAGGTCGCCGATACGCTCCTTGCCTTCGACCCTGATCTGCATGTGTGGACGGGACGCGTGGGCATGGAATGGGAAGCTATTCCCGGCGGCAAGATCCGCATAGGCATGGATGATTCCAACTATATGTTCGGCCTCGGATATTTATTCAAAATTCGCATCGGGAAAAGATGGTGGCCGTTCGATGTGAGTTATGCGCTCGTGTACGAGGGCGACGCAGGCCTGTGGGATCCGCTGAGCTTCGGTATCAATGGACGTATTCCGTAGGCGCCCCGCGAACTTTCTATATTGGGGCCCATGATGGACGATAACGCAACAAACGAATCTGTCAAAGGAAAAACCGAGCCCCGCTGGCAGCGCAAAAAAGAAGAGCGCCCTCAGGAAATTCTCGGAGCCGCGCTCGAAGTCTTTGTGCAGCAAGGCTTTGCCGCCACCAAGGTGGAGCAGGTCGCTCGCAAGGCCGGAGTCACTCCCGGCACGCTATACGTCTATTTCGAAAACAAGGAAGCGCTCCTCAAGGCCGTGGTCAAGGCGGGACTCGATCCGATTCTTTCGTTCGGAACGCAGTTCCTCGATGAATATAAAGGCACGCCGGAAAATCTCATCCACGAGCTGGTCGACCAATGGTGGACTCTGATGGAAAGCGAGCATGTCGCGGGCATTCCTAAATTGATGACCGCCGAAGCCTGTAATTTTCCGGAACTTGCCGGCTTTTACAGGGATGAGGTTCTTTCCCATGCGCTCGAGATCGTGCGCCGGGTGCTCCGCTA
>JBAYFD010000148.1:0-4845 GCA_041667365.1 Fibrobacteraceae bacterium
GAAGAGGCCCGCAAGCAGATCAAATACAGCTACCTCAATGAAACGAACAGCGAAATTTTAATCATCGAGACGGACATCACGGAAATCAACCGGCAGGAACAGGAACGGGCGAAGAAAATGCAGGCAGCGCTCAATGCCGCGGAAAAAGCGAACGCGGCGAAATCCGTATTCCTCTCCAACATCAGCCACGATATGCGCACGCCGCTCAACGGCATCATCGGCTTCACGGAACTTGCCATAGAAGAACAGAATTTTGCAAAAGCGAAGGAACACCTCGCCAAAATAAAGCTGTCAGGGAAGCTCCTGCTCGATCTCATCAACGACACGCTGGAGCTTTCCAAAATCGAAAGCGGAAAGACAGCGCTCCGTCCGGTCATTATTAACACGGACTGCCTGATCGAATCCCTCGCGGAAATCATCAGGGCCAACGCGGATAGCAAGCATCAGAAATTCATCGTTGAAAGAGATCCGCTGTTATCTTCCTATATCCGGATGGACAGTCTCTGTATGCAGAAGATATTCCTGAACCTGCTTTCGAACGCAGTCAAGTTCACCCCGGAAGGAGGAACCGTCGAATTCCGCATCCAAAAGCTGTTCACACCGGTAGACGGAGCGAACTGTCTGCTCACCGTGCGCGACAACGGGATAGGCATAAGCAAAGAGTTTCTTCCCCGGATTTTCGATGCTTTCGCACAGGAACAGGCGCCGGAGAGCGGAAACGCGCAGGGAACCGGGCTAGGACTCGCCATCGCGAAAAAGCTCGTGAACCTGATGGGCGGAAAAATCGAGGTCGAAAGCGAAAAAGGGAAAGGAACTCTGTTCTCGGTATACCTATACATCGATCCTGTAAAGGACTACTCCCCGGCGCTGGAGATAAACGGGAAAAGCGCCGCCGCTTCATTACAGGGCAAGAACGTTCTCCTCGTCGAAGATCATCCGCTCAACACGGAACTCGCAAAAACGCTCCTTGAGCAAAAGGGAATAAACGTCAAGACCGCCGGCAACGGAAAAGAAGCCGTCGCGCTGTTCAGCGAATCTGCGCCGGACTTTTTCGACGCGATCCTGATGGACATCCGTATGCCCGTGATGGACGGCCTCACCGCAGCGCGGTGCATCCGTGAACTTGAGCGCAGCGATGCGCAGAGCGTGCCCATCATCGCAATGACGGCGAATGCCTTCGATGACGATATCCGCCACTGCATCGAGGCCGGAATGAACTTTCACATTGCAAAGCCCATTAATCCGGAAGAGCTTTTCGGAACACTGCGCAAATATATCGGCAGGTAAAGTCAGGGTATCGCATTCAAGCGCTGAACGCAGGCGTTCAGTTTATCCTGCACCTTGACGAACACGTCAATCATCAGCGGGGAGAACGTGCCGCATTCTCCGTTGAGAATCATCTTCACCGCCTGTTCATGCGGATATGCTTTTTTATAGCAGCGGTCGCTCACCAACGCATCGTAAACATCGACGATGGAAACGACCTGTGCGTTGAGCGGAATCTGATCGCCCTTCAAATGCTGCGGATAGCCACGGCCGTCGTAGCGTTCGTGGTGCGAAAGGCAGATTTCATAGCTGTACTGATAAAGTTCCCTGTCTTCTAGGAACGACACTCGCTTGAGAAGGGCACAGCCCTGTTCGCAATGCGTCTTCATGATTTCAAATTCTTCAGGAGTGAGTTTGCCCGGTTTGAGGAGCACCGCGTCGGGAATGGCGATTTTTCCGAAGTCATGGAGCATCGCGGCGCTCGCTATCTTATCGATCTTCTGATCCGTGAGCCCGAACTCCGGCTTATTCTGCAGTTCCTTCAACATAATCCGCGTAAGTTCGCGGATGCGACGGATGTGCATGCCGGATTCCGTATTGCGGAATTCCACGATCGTGCTCAGGGAATCGATCAAGGCCTCGTTCAGGTGAGCGAGCAGCTCGTTCTTCTGTTCCAGTTTCTGGAACTGTTCCTGCACCAGGGCTTCAAGCTCGTTCTTGTGCTGGTAAAGTTCAATCGTGTTCATCACGCGTTTATATACGATGGATGAATGGAACGGCTTATAAATAATATCGGCGATTCCGCGTTCATACGCATCGCTTTCGATATTATCAATATTCATCCCGGTGATCATGATGACCGGGATAGTCTTCGCATACGGGAGTCGCAACATCGCATCAAGCACTTCCAGGCCATTCATGACGGGCATTACGCAATCCAGCAGGATAACAGCGAGGCGTTCATGCTCTTTTTCAAGAATCTGCAAGCATTCGCGGCCGTTCACAGCCTCAAGCGTTTCATACGCCGAAAATATCTGCTTAATGATGACCCGGTTGATTTCCTGGTCATCGGCAACGAGAATCGCGTTTTTCTTCATGGCATAGCCTCCGACGTTTTATTCCCGGCGGTTTCTAGCAATTTGCACAGCGAAGCGAACTGTTCTTCAGCCGAAGCGTACATGGAATCAATGCCCGAAAAATCAGAATTCTTGATCGAGTCGTTGATTTTCATATAAAGTTTGTACAGAGGATTCAGGCCCAGATTTCCGGCCACGCCTTTAAGCGTATGCGCGATGTCCTGCGCCTCGGATTTCGGGACCGGCTGCCGCAAAGCCACTTTTAAGGCTGGCATTTCCGGCCCGGCGACGAACTTATTCAAGAAAGCAACATACATCGTTTCATTGTGTAAGAAACGGTTGAGTGCGCCATCCACATCCGCACCCCATTTACGAAGTCCATCATCTAATTCTGCGTTCATATAGATGTACTTTTTGCTTGCATTTTTAATTAAATATAGTTTGAAAAAAGTTAAAAAAGAGGAAGATCCCCTTTTTTAACTTATTTTGCCGCCTTGAGTTACGACAAAGCAAGCTCCTTTACCAAAGAAACGATGAAGCTGCCGGAAATCACGGCACAAAGAAATAACAGCAATATGGCGAGCACCCGGGGCGAAGGCTTGCTGTCCCGCCCCGCATGTTTCCGGATGTAGTCCCTTGCAAAAAGATATATGGCTGGCACGGCGCAGGCGGCGAGGAGGTAATCCTCGGGAAGGCCGAGTACCGGAACCTTGGAAAAACCGAGGAGCGCCCAATGGCAGAGAAACATCGCGAGCACGATATTCACCCGTTTAGAGAACGCCCGCATCACTCCAATAGTGAAAAGCGCGACGGAGCACGGCATTAAAGGGGACACGATAGCCGGGAACGACCGCCCGAGGGCCAAGGACAGCAACGGGTAGACGAGCGGCATCGCCAGAAGAGGAAGGGCAAAACGGCTATGGCGCCCCGTGAGGTCCAGGGACGCGTGCCCAACCCGGAGATCATACAGCCATATTCCGCCCATGATTATCCAGAAAAGCGTCTGCATGTCGTCGTAGACGCCGCCCACGCCGTAAAGATGATAATAAATGACGGCGACCCAGAAATTCAGCCCCGCCATATAAACTTTCATCGCCCCGCGGATAGCGGGGACGGGTCGGAAATAAAGCGTCCCAGTGAGAAAACCGCCGAGAACGACCCATGCGATCTGCAAAATCCAGGTATCGTTGTTATAGGCCGAGACGCAACTCCAGAAGTTCGTCATTATCATTTGTTTTTAACCTGCCGGCGGTTGCGGCGCGTGAGCGAAAACGCACGGCGTTTGAAAACAAAGATCGGACTCGTGGCGCCTACCGCGAGCATAAAGACGACGCTACACGTGATGGTCGCATTCAGGAAGAACGCCTGCATATACCGAAGTTCCTGCGCGCCGTCGGAAAGCGACTGCAACAGCATAACGAGCGAGAACACCGTGCGGTACGCATAAATTCCCGGGATCATCGGCAGAAGCGCCGGAATATAGAGAACAGTCATCGGGCACCGGACCTGGCGTCCGAGCGCAAGGCTTCCGAAGCCGATCGACATCGCAGCGAAGAGGGACGCCGTGGCGATGTCAAGCCCCGCGAAATGCATCAGGCAGAACCGGAGCGCGTGGCCCATCGCCGCAAGCAGCGCTATCCGGGGAAACGCGCGGAGCGGAGGGTCGGAAATGGCGCCGAAGCCGATCGCCGCGACTGCGGCGAATGCGCCGTCAAGAATGATGTCCACCGCGATCATAAGAGGCTGTCCTTCACCATGAGAAGCGTCGCCGAAAGTCCGACCGCGATACAGAATACGAGAAGCATCGCGTTCATCAGCCGGCTGCACCCGATGAGGATGTGTCCTTCGACGATGTCAATGACCCCGTTGATAAGAGGCACGCCGGGGACGAGGAAAAGGACGCTCGTCGCAATGGCGACTTCCGAAGTGCAGGGGAAGCGGAGCGACGCCGATGCGCAAAGCGAAGCGATGAACGCGGAGATGATGAATATGAGGAAGTGATTCATGCCGTGCGCCTGCATGCGCTGCTTGGCGGCGAGCCCCACGAGGGTCGAGGTGAACACAATGCTCATAGCGGTCCAGTCCCCGCCGAAGAGCCGGCAGAAGGATGCGTTCGCGAAGCCCACCGTCACAAGCACGAACATCGGATCGATGCGCGGCTTGGAGACGAGGCGGTCATAACGGGCGCGGATTTCTTCAAGCGTTAATTTATCATCAATGGCGTCCCAGCTGAGGGCGCCCATGTCCGCGTTGCGTTCAAAGCTGATCGGAAGCGCGGGAATGGGGACGACCCGCGTGAGCACTTCGCGGCTTTCATCGTCGCGGACAGTGATGATAACGCTCTTCTGAAACGCAGTGAGCTGTATACATACGCCCTGCGATATGCCAATGCGCTGCACGCAGCGGACCGTGCGCGACGTATGCACGCCGGAGCCGAGCATGTAAGTCGCGAACTCGGCGGCGAAATCCAGAATGTCCGTTAGCTCCTGCGTCGTTTTCATAC
>JBAYFD010000149.1:0-4842 GCA_041667365.1 Fibrobacteraceae bacterium
GGGCTCAGTCGTGAATCATTCCCTTGATATTCTCAATGGAACGCGTGAATGCCGGATCGTCGGCCATCTCCTTTTCGATGGTCTTGATTGCATGGACGACGGTGGAATGATCGCGGTCACCGAAACGAGTGCCGACGCTCTTGAGACTGAGCGTGGTGAGCGTTTTCATCAGATACATGGCGACTTGGCGTGCGTGCGCGACTTCCTTGGTGCCGCGTCCCGCTTCCAGGAGCTTGTCCTCCGGCACTTCGAAGAACTGCGAGACTGCGTGGACGATAGATTCCATGCTCACGCGTCGCTTGATCGTGGGGACGATGTCCGCGACGACTTTCTTCGCGAGGTCGATGTCGATGTCACGGTTGAGAATGCTTGCCTGCACGACGAGCTTGGTGATCGCCTGTTCCAGGAGACGCACGTTGCTTTCGATGTTTTCGGCGAGGTACGCGATGACGTCCGTGCCGAGTTCGAGCTGGCTCTCTTCCGCTTTTTTGCGGAGGATCGCTTCGCGTGTGTCGCGGTTAGGCGGCTGAATGTCAACGGTGAGTCCCCAGGAGAAGCGGCTCACGAGACGGTCGGAGAGGCTTTTGACTTCGGCGGCGGGGGCGTCGGACGTGAGGACGATCTGTTTTCCCGTCTGGTGCATCGCGTTGAAGATGTGGAAGAATTCATTCTGCGTTTCTTCCTTGCCGCTCCAGTCCTGAATGTCGTCGATGAGGAGCAGGTCCACTTCGTTTCGGTAGAATGCGGACATCTCGTTCGCGGTGCCGGCCTGAAGGCTCGTGATGTACTGCTGTTGGAAATCCGCGGCGGTGATGTAGCAGACGCGCTGGTCGGAATTATCCTCGAGCACGTAATTGCCGATGGCCTGGAGCAGGTGCGTCTTGCCGAGTCCGGAAGCGCCGTAAATAAAGAGCGGATTGTATTTGTTGCCCGTCGGATTTTCCGCGACGGCGAATGCCGCGCTGAACGCGAGCTGCGCCTTGTCGCCCGGGACGAAATTATCAAAGCGGTAGTTCTGCGAGAGCGGAACGCTGGAGTATCCGAATTTAGAAGGCGGCGCGGTCACGGCCTGCGGCTTTTCCAGCTGACGCTGAAAGTCAAAGTCAGCCTTGTTTCCGGTGGCTTCCTGCCAGCTCAGTTCCACGAGGCCTTTATAGGGAAGGATTGCCTTGGGATCTTTTCCCGGAGGCACGATTACGAGTACACGACGATCCGAAACGCTTGCGAGAGTAAGCGATGCAAAGAGATCAGTGAATACCGCATCCGATATCTTAGTCCGTAAAATTTCTAAACATTTTTCCCATTGAGGGCTCATAAAGCAATTCCTTGAGCCCCAATTTAGCTATTATTACGGCCATGACGGATTGTATTTTAAAAGTTGGGAACATTTTTTGGCTTCCCGTCGTTTTCTGGGTGGCTCTGTTCTTCTGGTCAAGGTACCTCGCATACCCCATTGCGCTTAAGAGGATGATCAGGAACGGGAAGACGTGGCTCTACGTCCCGATGTGGTGGTCCAAGCATACGGCGAAGCAGAAAGCGATCACCGGTACGTTCTACCTCCTTTGCGCGCTGGCCGTGCTGACCTCCGCATCCACGGTCTACTGGCTTCTGCCCTCGACCGTCTACTGGTTCCTGATTTTAGTGATTCTTTTCGGCGTCGGAGCCCGTTTCGGCGTACGTTATGCGTTCAAACGCATTCCTCGCCTTGAAATAGACTGCTATTTTTTCGAGTATCACCGCCAGGTCTACCAGTATCAGTGCAAGGGGGAACCCCTCGTGGAGGAGGACATCCGCAATCAGTGCATCTGGGCTTTCCAGCATGATCTGCGCCATGCGGATTCCAAAGGCCGTTTCTTCACATATATTAAGGCGATGGCTGCTTCGCGCAAGATTCCCAAGGATCTCGATGCGGAGGTCTCGGATGGCGTCTGAAAATTTTCGTTTGCATTTCCCTTATGCGGAAAAGATGCTTCTGGTCGTTTCCCGCACGTTCGCGCTGAACATAAACGTTCTTTCCGGAAAATTGCGGCAGTCGGTGCTGTTCGCTTATCTGTATCTGCGTATCGCGGATACGCTTGAAGATGACGCGGAACTTCCGCCGGATGAAAAATGCCGCCTGCTTTCGCTTTTTTCTGCGATTTTCAAGGACGGAGCCGACGTTCAGGCGCGTCTCGCCGGTTTTGAAACGGCACTTCCTGCGGATTGGAAAACGTCCGAGGATCCCAACCGCGAACTCTGCGCCCGTGCCGGGTGGGTCGTTCCACTTCTGTGGGAACTGCCCCGGAAATTTGTGCGGCCCGTCTGCGCGGTCGTCGTCGAAATGTGCGGCGGCATGTCCCGTTCCGTGAAGCGTCAGGAGGCCGCGCTCGCCGCGGGCTGGCTCTCCTTGAACACGGTCGCGGAACTTGAGGAGTATTGCTATTTTGTCGCGGGAATCGTGGGCAAGATGCTCACGGATGTTTTTGCCGCAGATTGCAGGCTCATTTTTGAAAAACGCCGCCAGATGATGAAAAAACTCGACGTGAGCTTCGGGCTCGCGCTTCAGCTCGTGAACATCATCAAGGATGCGCGCGAGGATTCGGAACGCAAGGTATGTTTCGTCCCAGAGGAACTTTGCGTGAAGCACGGTTTCGCCCATTCCCGGGATATGTTCGCGGAAGGCGCTTCGGAAACGAACCGTGCCGCCGTGATGCGGGAACTTTGCGTGCATGCATGGAAGCATCTTGAAGACGCCATCCGTTACACGATTGAGATTCCGCGCGTTTATCCGCGTCTCCGGCTTTTCTGCCTGTGGCCGCTTTTTATGGCTGCGGAAAATCTGGTCGTGTTCGGGGACTGCTCCAAACTTTTTGATGCGGGCAAAAAAGCGAAAATCACCCGCGGTGACGTGAAGCGCATTACCCGTTCCACTCTTCTCCATTTCTACTCCGACGGCTGGATTCTCCG
The DNA here is from genome assembly GCA_041667365.1 of Fibrobacteraceae bacterium. Classification (GTDB taxonomy): domain Bacteria; phylum Fibrobacterota; class Fibrobacteria; order Fibrobacterales; family Fibrobacteraceae; genus JBAYFD01. The sequence continues at coordinate 2,947 of JBAYFD010000149.1, forward strand.
CCGTTTTGAAACTCTGAGGGCACAGACCGTATGAATTCCAAAGTCATGAACGTTTTAGGATCGCTCAAGTTTCATGTGCCGCTCATCATCTGCGGCATCGCCGCGGATCAGCTTTCGAAGTGCTGGGCGGTGAGCGCCCTTACGCCGAGTTTCGAACACCCGACGGGCCGCATCGTCCGCGTAGCGGGGGACCTGTTCCGCTTCCGCCTTGCGTATAACGAAGGCGCCGCGTTCAGCAGCCGCCCGCAGGACATTCTCCCGTTCCTTTCGCCGACGGTTTTCTTCCTGATTCTTTCGGTCGTCGCGCTTGTCGTTCTCGGCCTGTTCTACCGCTCTCTGAAAAAAGACGACTGGCTCGGACGCCTCGGAATAGCGATGGTCATCGTGGGCGCGCTCGGCAATTTCATCGACCGGATGCACTGGGGGCACGTGGTGGATTTCATCGACTGCGATTTTCCGGACTTTATAATGACGCGTTGGCCTACGTTCAACCTCGCGGATAGCTTCGTCACCGTGGGCGTCGCGGTGATCCTGTTCTCTTCCGTTATATACAAACTTATACGCAAAGCTCACCCCGGAACCGGACTCCCTGAAAATGGCACAGAAAAAGACAAAACTGAAAACAATTAAGCCCGCCGAAGCGGACATCGGGAGCCGCGTCGATAAGTTCCTGCAGAAAGAACTTGCGGAGTATTCCCGCACGGACATTCAGAAGCTTCTCATTGCGGACAAAGTTCTGCTCAATGGCGAACCCGTCGCGAAGAACCTCCGCGTGGAAGCGGGCATGGAGTTCACGCTTCTCGCCATTCCGGAAAAGGAAGCCTCCGACCTTGCGCCGGAAAAGATTCCGCTCGACATCGTGTTCGAGGACAAAGATGTAGTCGTCCTCAATAAACCGCGCGGACTTGTGGTGCACCCCGGTAACGGCATCGCCAAAGGGACGCTCGCCGCGGGACTTCTGTATCATTTCGGCGAAAAGCATCTTTCGAAAATCAATGGGGCGCTCCGCCCGGGCATCGTTCACCGTCTGGACAAGGACACCTGCGGCCTGATGGTCGTCGCCAAGACGGACGCGGCGCACCGGAGCCTTGCGCACCAGCTTGAGACCCGCGACCTTCACCGCGTTTACCACGCCGTCATCTGGGGGCACCCCCGCGATCTCGAAGGTGTCGTGGACGCGCCGCTCGGCCGCGATCCAAAGAACCGCCTCAAGATAACAGTGCTAAAGAATGGCAAGGATGCGCGCACGCATTACAAGGCCCTTGAATTTTTCGAGTTTGCGACGCTGATGGAATTTCAGCTCGAAACGGGCCGCACGCACCAGATTCGCGTGCATTCCCGTTTCACGGGTCATCCCGTGTTTGGCGACCCGACTTACGAAGGCCGTGAATCCGGACTCGTCCGCGTGCAGCCACTGTGGAAGGACGTCGCCGCGAAGGCTCTGGAAATGAGCCCCGCGCAGCTTCTGCAGGCCGTGCAAATTTCCTTCATTCACCCGAAGACAGGTAAACGCCTTACCTTCAAGGCCCCGGCGGACCCTGCGTTCAGCAAGGTTCTTCGTTACCTCCGCAAGGAATGTCCATGCGATTCCCCGGTCTTTGACGAGGATTCTTCCGCGTTCCGAGACTTCGCGACGATGCAGCAGTTCGCGGAACCCGTCGCCGATGATATCGATGAATCGGAACTTTATCCGTACGAGGAAACGCCTATCAAGGAACGGCCCACGCGCGCTGAGCATTTGCAAAAGAAGCTCGCCCGCCGCGCCCGTAAAAAAGAACTGGAGCTCGAAAAACACCGCAAGCAGGAAGCCCGCCGTGCGGAACGGACAGGCGAGACCCCCGCGGACGTCACTCTCCCCGGTCACGAGCCGACCATCGACCCGAATTTGCTCGGATA
>JBAYFD010000150.1:0-4834 GCA_041667365.1 Fibrobacteraceae bacterium
AAAAAAAGAACCCCGGTTCGTCGCCGGGGTTCCGTATAAATGAACTGAATCTTATTTTCCGAATTCCGAAGTGGGCGTCATCAGCTGCCACAGCACGGCCTTCTGCGCGTGCAGGCGGTTCTCGGCTTCTTCGTAGCTCAGGTTCACCTTCAGGTTGTCCATCACGGAGTCCGTGATTTCCTCGCCGCGGTGGGCGGGGAGGCAGTGGGAGACCTTGCAGTGCCCGGGGGCGGACTTCAGGAGCTCATCGTTGATCTGGAACGGCAGGAAGTGTTTCTGCTTTTCGGCCTTTTCGTCTTCCTGGCCCATGCTCACCCAGACGTCGCTGTAAAGGAGGTCCGCGTCCTTGACCGCTTCCTTCGGGTCGTGGAACACGCGGTACTTGCAGCCGCGCTTCCTGAGCATCGGAAGCGATTCGTCGATGATTGCCTTCGGCTGCTCGAAGCCTTCGGGGCAGGCGAGCGTGAAGTTCATTCCGAGCTTCGCCGCGAGCGTGAGCAGGGAGTTCGCGACGTTGTTGCCGTCGCCGATGAACGCGATGGTCCTGCCCTTGTAGTCGCCGATCTGTTCCTTGAACATCTGCGCGAAGGAGATCGCCTGGCACGGGTGATAGTCGTCCGTGAGGGCGTTCACGACGGGCACGGAACCGTATTCCGCGAGCTGTTCGACGAGGTCCTGCTTGAAGCAGCGGACGACGAGCGCGTTCACCCAGCGCGAAAGGCAGCGGGATACGTCCTTGATGCTTTCGCGCTTGCCAAGCCCGATGGATTCGGGGGCGAGGAGGACGGGGGATCCGCCGAGCTGGTGGATGCCGACCTGGAATGTCGTGATGGTGCGGAGGGAGGGCTTCTCGAAGAACATGCCGATAGTCTGCCCGCGGAATCTGTCGGAGGGCTTGCCTTCGCGGATCTCTTTCTTGAGGCGGATCGCGATGTCGACGGTCTCGAGAATGCGTTCTTCGCTCCAGTCAGCAAGGCGGAGCAGATGGCGGTTGCGGTCTATCATTATTCTTTAGTCCTCTTGGAAGTCCGCCGGGAAAACAAAAAGACCGGTCCGGGGTAATCCGGGCGGCCATGTCTTCCCGAGAACGGGAATGGAAAAGCATAATTTAGATAAAAATTACAGGAAGACAAAAGAACGGAATGTAAAAACGCAAAAAAATAATGAAAAGGCGCCCTGCTTTTTCCGCAAAGCTATATTTCCGGCATTATGATTCAGGAATTCGCACCGGCTAAGATCAATCTTTTCCTCGATATTCTCCGCAGGCGCCCCGACGGGTACCACGACCTGGGCACGTTCTTCCAGACAGTGAACGTGGGCGATACGCTCCGGGGGGAATCCGATCCTTCCGGCAAGATCACGCTCCGCTACAATCAGCCGCAGGAATATCCGGTGGATTCCGACCTCGTTTACCGCGCGGCGGTCCTTTTAAAGACAAAGTTTTCCGTGGGTATGGGCGCGTTACTTTATCTTGAAAAAAAACTTCCCCTCGGGGCTGGGCTCGGGGGCGGGAGCGCGGACGCTTCGGCGGCGCTCCGGCTCCTCAACCGCCTGTGGGGGCTCGGGCTTTCGCCGGAGTCGCTCGAGGCACTGGGCACGAACCTCGGCGCGGACGTTCCGTTCCTCGTGCGCGGCGGTTCCGCGCTCGCCGAAGGTATCGGCGACAGGCTCACGCATCTCCCCGCCGTGAATCTTCCGAAGGGGGCGGCCCTCCTCGTCGCGACGCCGCTCTGCGCCGTGCCCACCAAGGCCGCTTATGCGGGCTGCATTCCCTCCGGGAACGCGCGCTGGGAAACGTACAAGGCGTCGGATTATGCCTCGTTCCGCGGTGAATTCTTCAACAAGTTCGAGGAGACGGTGTTCCCGCAGTTCCCGCTCATCGCGCAGATGAAGGGGAGCTTCCTGAAATCCGGGGCACTTTTCGCGCTGATGTCCGGTTCCGGGGCGTCCGTGTTCGCCGTCTTCGGGAGCCGGGAAAGAGCTTCCGAGGTGCAGGAGGCGCTGGGGGCGTCAGCCCGGTTCTCCGCGGTCACGGACTTTTTTCCCGGCTTTTGAACGTTCTTCACACTTTATCCCTTTTAATTCCATGCTCCAAATGCTATTTTTGGGGCGCCTTGATGGGGTATCGTCAAGTGGTAAGACAACAGATTTTGATTCTGTCATTCGTAGGTTCGAATCCTGCTACCCCAATTAGGCTTTGTTATTTCAACTTCATTGGAGTCTAAAATGAAATTAACCACACTCAAAGCTACCTCGAGAGTATCAGGTTCATCGCGCGCGACTGCGCGCCTGCGCAAGGCGGGAGAAATTCCTGCGACCTATTATGGTAAGGGTCAAGAGTCCGTGAGCATCAGCGTTAACGCCATTGATGTGAGCAAGATTCTCGCCCCTGGCAAACGCTACACGCTTCTGGATCTGGAGATCGACGGAAAAGCCGGTCATCCGGCTGTGGTCTATACGTTCCAGAAGGACAATATCGCGAACAAAATCACGCATATTGACTTCTTCAAGATCGACGACAAGACTCCGCTGAAGGTCCGTATCCCGATCGTGCTCAAGGGTCTTCCGGTCGGTGTCAAGACGGATGGCGGTCTCCTCGCTCAGGAATCGCACTACATCTTCCTCTCCGCCGATGTGAACAAGATTCCGTCCAAGATCGAAATCGACATCTCCGACTTCCACGCCGGTACGACGTACTATGCGAAGGAACTTGCTCTGCCGGAGGGCAATATGCTCGTTTCTCCGCTCCGCACGGTCGTGTTCACTATTTCCACCAAGGCCAAGGCCGCTAAGGAAGAAGCCGCTGCCGCCGCTCTTCTCGCTTCCGCCGCTGCGAGTACCGCTGCCGCAGCTCCTGCCGCCGGTGCCGAAGGTGCCGCAGCTCCTGCCGCCGGTGCCGAAGGTGCCGCCGCTCCTGCTGCCGGTGCCGCCGCTCCTGCCGCGGATGCCGCCAAGGCCAAGGAAGGCGGAAAGAAGTAATTCTTCCGTTTGTCCTTTTGAAAAAGATCTGTCTCCGGACAGGTCTTTTTTATCGTATTTAAAACTTTATATGTAAAGAGGCTTTGTCTTGGAAATTGGATGATTTTTTAAAAAATTCTGATTTTGTACCCATCTTTATATATTTTCAAAGTATGACTGGCAAAATAAAAGGCCTTGTCCCGTTCCTCGGATTAGTCGTGGCGCAGGTGGCGTCCGCGGCGGGACTGATGATCCTCCTGCAGCTGCTGTTTCTCCGCATCCTTCCGGCGCACGAATTTTCCTGGTACCATTACCTTCTGGAACTGCTCGTATTGGTGCCGTTCATCCTGTTCCCGACGCCCGCGGGATTTTTTTCGGATAAGTATCCCAAGGAAAAAGTACTCCGGGTGACTTCCTTCGCCGCGTTCCTTTTTGCGCTCCTCGTCGGTTTTTCTTTTTATGCCGGCTTCCGCGCGGGCGTGTTCATTGCGACGTTCTGCCTGTTCTGCGTCTATGCCGTGCACAGTCCCGCGAAGTATGGCTATCTCCGGGAACTCGTGGGTGTGCGCTCGCTCTCTTCGGGGACGGCATCCCTCATCGCTTTCTCCATCGGCGGATTTTTCCTTACCGCGGTGGGCATGTCTTTCGGCTTTCAGAAACTCGTTCCCGGTTCCTTGAAACTTGTCCATGCGATGATGATGAAGGCGTATCCGCTTTCGATAGGCGTCATCGTGTGCGCATTCGTTTCTTTCGTCTTTGCGATGATGCTCCCGGATATCGGCTCCCGCGCGCCTGAAATGCGGTTCCAGTGGAAGCAGTACTTTCAGCTGAAGTTCGCGTCGCGCAAGCTTTACAAAATGTGGCAGAACCGTACGCTCCGGCTGTCCGTGATCGGCCTTACCCTGTTCTGGGTCATCCTTCAGATGAGCATCCTCGTTTTTCAGGAACTGTACGGAATGGACGGGAAGCTGGGGCTTTCTTTCGCCCCTGCGCTGCTGCTTTCCGCGGCGGGTCTCATCTTCGGCTGTATCTATGCGTCCCGGATGTCGCGCGCCTTCATTGAGACCGGCCTTATCCCGATGGGGACGGCGGGGGCCTCCGTCTGTATTTTCCTCATCCCCGGCGCGATCGGCAATGCGGTCGCCGCGCCCGTTCTTTTTGCCGCGCTCGGATTTTTCGGAGGGACGTTTGTCGTTCCGATGACGTCCATTCTTCTGTACCAGACGAAGCCCCGTTCCGCGGGACACGTTGTTTCGTTTAGCAATGCGGTGCAGTACGCGGTGCTCCTCGTGCTGTATGCGGTCATGATTCTTTCCGTCCGCTTCCTGCATTTTACGGCGGGCGAACTGTTCTTCATCCTCGGCGTGATCTGCCTCGCCGGGGCCGTGTGGGGTATAGCGATGCTCCCGCAGTCCCTGCTCCGCCAGCTTCTTCGCGGCGTGCTTTCCAACCGCTACAGATTAGATGTGCGCGGCGTGCAGAACATCCCGTGGGAAGGTCCCGTCCTTTTCCTCGGCAATCACACGTCCTACATCGACTGGGCGCTTCTGCAGATGGCGTGCCCGCGCCCTCTCCGCATCGTCGTGCGCAGGCAGTCGTTCCAGAAATGGTACATTGATCTGCTCCTCAAGTACATGAACGTGATATACCTCGATCCGAAGGATCCGTCGCCGGCGATGCAGGCCGCACACGATGCTCTCCTCCGCCGCGAGGCCGTCGCGCTCTTCCCGGAAATCGCCATATCGCAGACGGGCAATGTGAACAAATTCCGGCTGGATTATTCCTCCGTGGTCAAGGGCGTTCCGAATCTTTCGCTGATTCCGTTTTATGTGCAGGGGCTGTGGGGGAGTTCCTATTCGCTTTCCTCCGCGCGGTA
>JBAYFD010000151.1:0-4831 GCA_041667365.1 Fibrobacteraceae bacterium
AAATTTCCGGTATGGAATTCATCCGCATATTCATCCTCGAACTTCTGGCTGCCTTCGGAAACAAGGATGTCGCTCCCCTTCAGCCAAGATTCCGCAAGGTCATTGAAGAAGCCGAGCCACTTCCCCATCGAGATATTCTTCAGCTCTACCCCGGAGTTCGATTTCGCGGCCGCGTTCAGATACTTTGAAACGACAAGGCAGTTGCCCTCGACGTCTTCGTCATCATCGGCGCAGAGTTTTTTTGAACCCGCCGTCAGCTGATCGAAGAAAAAGTCCCGGATTCCGCGCACATCCGAAGAATACATCGGCTGCAGATAAATGTAACCGCCATCCGGTTTTTTCGGGAATCCTTCGCGGCGGAGGACATTCACAAAAGTTGAATGCGTGCCGAGATGTTCCCCGTCCAAGTGTTCGTTCCACAATTCGCGCCGATATTCTCCGGCGGCGTCAATCCGCTTTGTTTTCGTATAAAGTTTTCCACCGAATTTCTTAAGGGTGATGTCCAGGTCATAATCTCCGAAGTTCGCGCCGCGGAGCGCTACATCGGCATCCAGGATAGCGCCCGCCGAACCTCCGAAAAATCCGAGCGCGCCGACGATTCCGCCGAGGACGCCTCCGCTCGCAATGCCCAGGGCGCTAATCACCGAGCCGTCCGCCCCGGAAAGCGTCACTCCGGTCTTGCCCAGGATCGCGTTCAAAACTTCATTTGACCCGGTATTGAAAAAAGTGCCGATATCTTTCTTCACATCCGCGCTCATCAGCACCTGACTGCGGTAAACCATATCGCCTTTGACTTCTCTCGCGCTCTGGCTTTCGATGTCCCCGATAAAAGCGGCGACCGGCGCATATTTCGGAGAAATGACTTCTTTCTTATCGCCGAGCTCCGAGCCGAAATGCGGCGTATTCACCGTCACCACCTTGCGGATATGGTTCGCCGGGTTCGCGGGTCCGGAAGGATAATGAGAGGCGTTCGCACGGAGGCCGCGGAGCATCTCGCGGATAGTGAGGCCGCCCTGACTGTGCGCGACCATATCCACCTGCAGCGCCGTATCCGATTTCCAGTACACCCCGAAATGCCTGTCCAATGTTTTTTCGAGATACTTGTACAATGCGAAGGAAATGGAATTCCGCGCGTCGTCATCCTTCCAGTCCGGGAGCGGCTGCTTGTATGCGGTATCCACCCAGTTGTACGGCGCATTAAAGAAATAAATGCCGTTCTGATTGATGGAATCCGCGCTCACGGCGAGCCCCTGATTACGGGACAGGACATCCGGCAGCGAGCCCTGCGTATAGCCGGTGACTTCGCCCGCGAGGAACGCCGCATTCGTCGCCTTCACTTCTCCCTTGGGGACCGCGCCCCATGCCGTGTAATCTGAATTGTGCCCCGCGACGAAAATCACCGGACGCGAAAGAATCTTCGCGCCACCTTTGTACGCAGGATATTCCACGCGGCGACCGTTCCATAGCTTGGCGATAACTTCCGTTGGAACGGTATATGTTTCACCGCAGTGACTAGATCCTGCGCCGCGTTTCCGCACTTTATGCGTCAACGGATTATAGCTGGACAGCGAATCATCTTGCCAATCAGTCTCACTATCAGAGCATCCGTAAAAGCCGCAATACCATTCCGGGTTCGTTTCCCACTGCATTTTCCCCTTGTAAGAAAGTCCATTATTGCAACTGACGGTATATGTAACTTCCTGTGTGCAATAATAATGATGTTCATCGGGAAGAATGAAATGAGTGTCCTTGTCATCACGAAGGCGATGACGCAACCCCGTTATCTGAAATTTATCATCCGGAATATTCCCATCATCCGGAAAATCCCCGCAGTAGTTGTTGTAGGTATAATCCGCGGTAGGATTGACAATATACGATGTATCCACGGGGCTCCCGGGATAGGTTATTTTTGAACCCGGATAAATTTCCGAATACGCCGCATCGTCAGCCCACAGCGAAGCGCTTGTAATTAGCGCAACGCCCATTATTCTAAATAATTTCACAGTTACTCTCCAAAAAAAGATTATGGCCAGGACTTCTTCGTCAAAGCCCTGAAAGTACGATGTATAATAGGGAACGGGCATTCCGCCCCAGAGGAATTTTATCCTCGTCTTTTTCTGTATAGCTCCCAGATATTCTATGTATGTATTAAAAATAATTTAAACAATGGCACACAAATTTGTGCGTCATATAATATAGATCAAAAAAGCTTTCCGTCAAAGGGCGGAAAGCCGTAAAATTTTATCTACGATAATTTGTGCTTAATCAGATTAACCGATTATTTATTTTACATCACCGTCGTGGAGAACAGCGCTATCGCAAGCATCTGGCCCGCAAAAATGCGGAGGAGCATCGTGAGCGGATAGACGGATGCGTAAGCGACATTCGCCGCGTCCGAAGCCGTGACACCATTCGCAAAAGCAAGCGCCGGAGGATCCGTCGTAGCGCCAGCGATGGCGCCGATGAGCGAAAGGTAGTTCACCTTGAACACGAAGCGTCCGATGACCGCGACGATCGCAAGCGGGACGAACGTGATGAACGCAGCGAGCCCCATATAGACGAAGCCATCGCCGTTCACAAGAACATCCACGAAGCGGATACCGGCATTGAGACCGACGCAGGTGAGGAACAGCGTGATGCCGAGTTCACGGAGCATCAGGTTCGCGCTCGCGGCCATAAAGAAATTCAGGCGACCGATACTGCGCTTGCGCGCAAGGAGGATCGAAATGATAAGCGGGCCACCGGCGAGGCCGAACTTGAGCGGCACGGGCATACCGGGGACGGCGATGGGGATGGAGCCGAAAATCACGCCGAGGAAAATTCCCAGGAACGCCGGAAGAATTTCAGGATGGTCAAGAGCCTTGAGCGAATTGCCTAGCTCCTTCGCCACGACTTCAATGGAATCTTCAGGGCCCACCGCGAGAAGCTTATCCGCAAAATGAATGCGGAGGTTCGGGGTTCCAGTGAACTTAAATTCACCGCGGTTCACGCGCGTAATGGTGACGCCGTATTTATCCATCAGGCCGAGGGACTTTATCGTTCTGCCGAGAATTTTCTTGTTCGTCACAAGAATCGTTTTAGAAATGAGATTCGATGCGATTTCCGTGAGGTTCTTTTCCGTGCGCGTACCAATCGAGAGAATAAGAGTGTTCACAGCTTTCGGAAGCCCGACAAGATGGAGCACGTCGCCTTCATTCAGTAGTTCTTCTCCACGCGGAGTCACGACTGCACCGCCGCGCGGCATATAGCGAGAGACGACCACGCCGGAAGAAGCGAGGCCGGGAATTTCCGAAATGGAATGACCGGCGAGATTCTTATTTTCGACGCGGACGCTGCAAGAAACGAAATCGGACTTGCCCGCAGCAATGGACTCCGCATAAGCTGCAGCTTCCGCTTCAGGGCTCTTATAGAAAATACGGAGGAGAATCATCACCAAAATGATGCCGATGACGCCGAAAGGATAAGCGACCGCGTAACCGATACCCGGAAGCTGCGCCGCTTCGGGAGAAATCCCCTGCGCGGTGAACGTCTGCTGCGCTGCGCCGAGCGCGGGGGTGTTCGTGACGGCGCCGCAGAACATACCGACGAGTTCCGGAACGCGGTCATGCATACGAGTGAAGAAGTACAGCACGAGCGTCACGCCTACGCCGAGGACAATGACTAAAACGGCGAGGACGTTCAATACAAGCCCGTGCCGACGGATGGAGTCGATGAAACCCGGGCCTACCTGCATACCTATCGTATAGACGAACAGAATAAGGCCGAATTCCTGCATAAAGTGAAGCACTTCCGGGTCTACGCGAAGACCGAAATGTCCGAGGGCGATGCCCACAAAAAGCGCCCCGGCACTGCCAAGGGCGATTCCTTTGACTTTGATTTTACCAATCATCAAGCCGAGTGCCGCAGTGAGTGCAAGCGCGACAACTTGCTGACCTGTGGAAGAAACCGTGAAGAGATCAATGAGCCATTTCATAAGTTAACCTCTGGAAATGGCCCAAAATTAGTAATCCCGCAGGTCCTCCACAAGGTATTTTTTTATTTTGAATTTGGTTTTAAAATTTTTCAATTTGGGCAATCCGATGAATTCAGTAATTAAAAAAATCTGCGGGGAAATATTTCCGGATGGTTTTTATTTCGTTCACCGGGGACAGTGCCCTTGCTGCGGAAAATCCACTGCGTTTTTTGCCAAAACAAGCTGGCTGCGCGATTCTTTCATTTGTACACAATGTGGCTCGCTGCCCCGGGAACGCGCTCTTGCTCAGATTCTCAAAGAAGAATATCCGAATTTCCGGGATTTAAAAATTCACGAAAGTTCCCCGGACAAAAGAGGGCTCTCTGCAATGCTTAAAGTGCAATGTCCGCATTATCTGGAGACGCAATTCTTTCCCGGAGAGCCCCGGGGCGACATCGTGCATGGTTTCCGCAATGAAAATTTAGAAGAACAGACGTTTGCGGACGAATCATTTGATATCGTCATCACGCAAGACGTCATGGAACACGTATATAATCCGGCGAAAGCCTTTTCTGAAATTTGCAGGACTCTCAAACGGGGGGGGGCTCATATTTTCACAGTTCCCCTGATAAACCAAAACCTGCCAACGGTTGTCTGGGCAAAGGCGGACGCAGACGGGAAACCTGTGTTTCTGCATTCCCCGGAATATCACGGGAACCCGGTTAGTTCGGAAGGCGCGCCCGTTGCAACGCACTGGGGCTATGATATCATCGATTTTATCTTTAAAAACACAGGAATGAAAACGGTGATAAAGAATCAATACGACCTTCATTATGGCATCTGCGGAGAATTCCGCGATGTCTGCATTTCAAAGAAATA
>JBAYFD010000152.1:0-4788 GCA_041667365.1 Fibrobacteraceae bacterium
AAGCTGTACCTCACGCGTGAAGTTTTCAGGGAACATCGGGCGGATAGGGCGGTCGATGATGCGCGCTGAGAGAATTTCCCCGTCACTCGGACGTCCGCCTTCACGCTTGTTGTAACCTCCGGGGAGGCGACCTGCGGCATAGGCTTTTTCGCGGTATTCCACCGTAAGGGGGAAGAAGTCCGCATCTTTTTCAGGGCCGAAACAGACGGTGGAAAGGACGAACGCGTCGCCCATCTTCGCCACCGCGGCACCCGCGGCCTGCTTGGCGATACGTCCCGTTTCAAACGAGATGGTACGGCCGTCGGCAAGCTTCACGGACACTTCTTTCGGGTCCAGCATTTTTTTATATCCTGACATTATTTCTCCTGGCCCGCTTAACCGCGGATTCCGAGTTCCTTAACGAACACACGGTAGCCGTTAAGATCATTCGCAGCATAGAACTTGAGAAGGTTCTTGCGCTTCGCAACCATCATGCTCAGACCGCGGAGGGAGTGGAAATCCTTGCGGTGTTCCTTGAGGTGTTCGGTGAGGTTGCGGATTCTCTCAGTGAGGATCGCGACCTGGACGCGGACAGAGCCGGAATCTTTTTCGTTTGCGCCGAATTTGGCGGTGAGTTCTGCGGTTTTTTCTTTTGTAATGGTAGCCATTTGCTGTCCATTTCCTTATGGTTTATGATGAAACAAATTACTCTACCTTCGCGATGGGGCACTCTCGGTGGCGTTCCGATTCTTTATCACCGTTCAGGTAAAATGCAACTGCTGGAGAGCAAATCTAGTTTATTTTGCGGAAGTTCCCATACAATTTTGAAAGGAAAGCCCGTTTTACCCCCTTGCCACCCCTATTTTTTTACCTTTGCCGGCAATGCCCGGCGTATTACAGGTCCTGCACCTCCATTTTGAATTCTACGACTTCCTGCTCATCGCCGTAGTCACGGCGTTCGGCACGCTCAGCGCCTACCTGCGCGACCCGCAACTCAAGGCGGTCACGGCGACGGTCCCCATCCCCTTCGGTTTCACCTACATCGCGATAGGACTCCCCATCGGCGCCCCGAACGCCGGGGGTGCGTTCCTCTGCCTTCTATACGTGCACATCGTCCGCATCCTCACCTACAAGGCGCACATCCCCGTCGTATTTTCCATCGCCGCGGGGATTCTCACGTTCGTCGTCTTCGGCGCGCTCCTCCTCCCCGTGTTCCCCCGAAACGACGCGTTCTTCCTCGGAATCTGCGCCTTCGACTTCGCGCTCGGCGTTATTTTGTTCCAAACGCAGACGTACCGCAAAGGCAAGCGCTACCGGACGCCGCTCCCTGTGTACATAAAGGCCCCCGTCATCGCCGCAGTCGTCGCCGGCCTCATGGTCCTGAAAAAGCTCCTCGGCGGATTCGCCACGAGTTTCCCCATGATGAACTCCGTCGTGAGCTACGAGTCCAGGCACTCCCTGGGCGACCAGTGCCGCCAGCTCCCCATTTTCCTGATCGCCGCGCCGTTCATGTTCATCGCGATGCATTACATTGAAACGCTCGCGCACCTGAACCACTGGATTGTCCTCGTCATCGGTTTTTCCATTTTCATGGTCATCTATTACCCGCTCAACGAAGAACTGAAAAAAAGAATTCAGCGGAACGCCTGACCGGGCCGCAAAAAGCATTCTCCGCAGAAACAGCGTCGAATAATCGTACGCCGGCGGCATCTTTTAAAATGCGAATAAAATCATCTCGCCAGCGGATAAGTTTTTCTATTTTTCCGCCGTTTTGAAAACAATTTTTCAGGATAGAAAGACTATGAATCTCAATCCTCTTGCAATCGCACTCAATGCAGACCTCTCCGCAAACGGCGGCGCGGTGATGCAGATGCTCTCGGAAAAGGGCAAGGCGATATTCTTCCCCAGCAAAGGTATTTTAGGACAGGGCGGCGAAGCCAAGGGTTCCGCCATCAATGCAACGATCGGCACGGCCCTCGAAGACGATGGAAGCCCCCTCACGCTCCCCTGCGTGCAGAAGGCGCTGAACCTCCCCAAGAAAGCATTTCTCTACGCTCCGAGTTCGGGCGACCCCGACCTCCGCGACGCCTGGAAAAACCAGATCATCCGCAAGAATCCGAGCCTCGCGAACAAGACGTTCTCCCGCCCGGTCGTGACCTCCGCGCTCACGCACGCCATTTCCTGCGCCGGCTACCTGTTCCTCGACAAGGGCGACAAGATCATCATCCCGAACCTGTACTGGGACAATTACGAACTCGCCTTCTGCAACGCCTACGGCGCAAAGATCGCGACCTATAATATGTTCCGGAACGGCGGATTCGACGTGACCGCCCTAGAAAAGGCCCTCGCGAAAGGCAAGAAGGGCAAGAAAGTCCTCCTCCTCAACTTTCCGAACAATCCGACGGGCTACACCGCCACGGAACGCGAAGCGAACCTCATCGCGGACGTCATCAAAAAATCCGCGGAAGACGGCAACCAGATCGTCGCCATCCTCGATGACGCTTACTTCGGACTCGTCTACGAACAGGGCGTGTTCCTCGAATCCCTGTTCTCGAAGCTCGTGGACATCCACGAAAACGTGCTCGCCGTAAAGCTCGACGGCCCCACCAAGGAAGACTACGTGTGGGGATTCCGCGTCGGTTTCATGACGTTCGGTTTCAAGGGCGCGACGGCGGCCCAGCTCAAGGCACTCGAACAGAAAGCGGCGGGCGTCGTCCGCGGCAACATTTCGAACGCCCCGAACATTTCCCAGAAGATTCTTCTTCAGGCCTACATGAGCCCGGAATACATCGAGGAAAAGAAGCAGAAGTACGCAACGCTCAAGAAACGCTATGACGTCATCAGAAACGTTTTCGCCGAACATCCGGAATACAAGGACGCTTTCGAAGCGATGCCGTTCAACAGCGGTTACTTTATGTGCGTGAAGCCGAAGGGCGTCGAAGCGGAAAACGTGCGCAAGGAACTCATCGCCCATTACAGCACGGGTGTGATCGTTCTTTCCGGACTCATCCGCATCGCATTCTCGGCAGTGCCCACCGACAAACTGCCCATGCTTTTTGATAATTTGTACAAGGCGATTCTCGCAATCCGCTAGATAGCCCGTCTCTAAACAAGGAGAAAGCCCATGTCCGAAACCGCAACACTCAATTACGACGGGAAGTCCTATGAATTTCCGGTGCTCACCGGCGCCGAAAACGAAAAGGCCATCGATATCTCAGCGCTGCGAAAATCCACGGGACTCATCACCATGGATTACGGTTATCTGAATACGGGGAGCACCCGCAGCCAGATTACATTCGTCGACGGAACCAAGGGCATTCTCCGCTACCGCGGCTACAACATCGATGAACTCGCAGCGAATGCGACCTTCCCCGAAACCGCGTGGCTTCTGATTTACGGCGAACTCCCTACGCAGGAACAGCTCCACCGCTTCCGGCAGATGCTCACGGAAAACGCGCTCATCCACGAAAATCTTCTGAGCTTCTTCCGCGAAATGCCGCCCACTGCGCACCCGATGGGCATCCTCAGTTCGATAGTGAACGCGCTCGGGCTCTTTACGCCGCGCTTCTATGACGACGAGAACAAGGCGGAAGCGTTCAACTTCACGGTCGCGAGCCTCATCTCCAAAGTGCGCACGATCGCCGCGTTCTCCTACAAGGCGAGCATCGGCGAACCGTTCGTCTACCCCGAAGCGGAAATGAGCTACTGCGCGAACTTCCTCAACATGATGTTTTCCTCCAAAGCGAAGCCCTACGACGTCGATCCACTGATGGTGCAGGCGCTGAACGTGCTCTTCATCGTCCACGCGGATCACGAGCAGAACTGCTCCACCTCCACGGTGCGCATGGTCGGAAGCTCCCAGGCGAGCCTCTACGCGAGCGTCTGCGCGGGTATCTGCGCTTTGTGGGGTCCGCTCCACGGCGGAGCGAACCAGGCGGCACTCGAGACGCTCATGCACATTCAGCAGAGCGGCATTTCCGTGAAGGAAGTGATCGAACGCGCGAAGGACAAGAAAGATCCGTTCAAACTTTACGGATTCGGTCACCGCGTGTACAAGAGCTACGATCCGCGAGCGAAGGTCCTCAAGGGACTCGTGCACAAGATGTTCGAAAAGGAACACATCAACGATCCCCTGCTGCAGATCGCTTCCGAACTCGAAGAAGCGGCGCTCAATGATGATTATTTCATCGAACGCAAGCTGTACCCGAACGTGGACTTCTACTCCGGTATCCTGTACCATGCGATGGGCATCCCGACGAACATGCTCACGGTGATGTTCGCCATCGGGCGTCTCCCGGGCTGGATCGCTCACTGGAAAGAGATGCACGACGATCCAGAATCCAGAATCAACCGTCCCCGCCAGGTGTATACGGGAAACGCGGAACGCGCGTGGGTTCCGCTCAAAGACCGCGGCTGAGTTCAGAATTCAAAAGAAAGACCCCGCCGATTTCCGCGGGGCCTTTTTGTGTTTAAATATAAAGAAATCAGCGCAGGCGGCGCAGTTCTTCCGTGATCGGGACTTCCGCGCCGGATTCCCCGAGGAAAAAGATATTGTCGAGGCTGATGTAGCCCTTGCCCGCGCCGCGCCCGCGGAACGAGAATGCGCGTATTTGCGCCGGGTCAAGCGCCGGAACGTTCCTGCCCCAGCCTTCCTGCCGCAGCCCTTCCCAGAGCACGGTATCGCGTACCCAGCGGCCGTGCGTGTCCGGGAGGCGCACCATGAAGTAATCGTAATCCTTCACCTGATCCGTGAGAATGAGAAGCTCGTGATAACCGGAAGGGGAATCGTGTTCCGTCGCATAATCGAAT
>JBAYFD010000153.1:0-4749 GCA_041667365.1 Fibrobacteraceae bacterium
CTTCTTCTGTTCACCGTGTTTTTCGCGTCGCGGAAGAGAAGCTCCACGAAAAAGAAATCGCCGGCGGAGCCGGAAAACTCCGAAAGGAAATGAAAAATGTTCCGTTTCCCTCATCGCTTTCTTAATCGTTTCAGCTGCCTCGCGCTGACACTCCTCCTGTGCGTCCTTTCCGTGATGCTGTTTTTCGCATGGCGGCCCGTCCTCCGCGGACTTGTCGGCGAAGACTTTCTTTTTTACGGCACGGTGAGCCGTGTCGCTGTATCGAGCGTCTGGGGCGGGACCGGCGTTCCTTTGTTCGACAAAGTCCATGTCTGCATCAATGGTGATGAAACGCAGGAGTTCCTGCTCGTGCTCTCCGGGGAACAGAAGGTGAAAATGGCGGAATGGTTCCGCTGGTGGGATCCCTCCACGGGCATTCCTACGCCTATGGAAATCCATGCGAAGCGCGCCGGGAACGGTCAGTGGCTCATCAGTGAAATCGATACGGAGGCGGGTTATGCCGATGCCGGTTCTATCCGCGATTTCCAGGTGCGCGCCTGCTTCTGGGCCATCATACTGAATGTGCTTCTGCTTTTTACCGCGTACAGCGCGCTCCGGGAATACTTCGCCTACTTCCGCCACCGTCCCTGGTTCGCTTTCGGGGAGGGGAACCGTGCGCGTTCCGTTTAATTCTCCGCGGCTCGTTATTTTGTGCGTACTGGCGCTGCTCTGCGTGTCGGCGTCCGGTGCTTCTGCCCATGCAAAAACATCGGCGAGGTCTGGTACGGCGGAGGATACCCTGCGCGTTTCCGCCGGCGGCATTTACAGCGTGACGGGGGTGTGGCACCGCGGAGCGCCGGAGTCCCCTAAAGTCTTTATCTGGTTCCACGGCGGAATGCAGAGCGCGAATTGTCAAAAGGGCCTTGTCGCGGGTAACGCCCTCGATACACTCGCGTCTTCGGACGCTTCCGCGGTCGTGGTGAGCGCCTCCGCCTGCGGCGAACATCACTGGCTCTCGCAGGAAATGCTCCGCATCCCGGATGCCGCGCTCGATTCCCTCGAACGTCGCTGGAACGTGAAAATTTCCTCGGTTGCTCTCGTCGGTGTCTCCGACGGCGGCCTCGGCGTGCTGGGCTATTCCCTGTACGGCCGCCGCACGGTCATTTCGCGGATGCTCATCAGCACGAACCTCACGCAGGCCGCGGACGCCGTTTCGCTTTCCGCGCTCCCCAGGGTGCAGACGGGCCGCTGGCTGTTCATCCAGGGCGGTAACGACCGGCTCTATCCGGCGCCGACCGTCCTCCCCTGGCAGGACGCTTTCTGCAAGGGCGTCGGTTTCAAACGCTGTGAAATCAAGATGGACTCCCGGGGCGAGCACGACTGGAGCTGGTGGCGCGCGAACCGCAAGGAATGGCTCGACGGTTATGTGCGCGGGGCTTTTTTACCACGCAAGCCTTGACAAAAGGAGCGCTTTTTGTAAAATTTGGCGAAGTTCCACGCGGATGTGGTGGAATTGGTAGACACGCTAGATTCAGGTTCTAGTGTCCGCAAGGTCATGGAGGTTCAAGTCCTCTCATCCGCATTCAAAACCCCGCCGGTTTCCGGCGGGGTTTTGTCGTACCGCGTGCTCCTTTTTAAATTGGGTCACATGCGAATTTCTTTTTTTCCGGCGTTCGCCGGCGTTTTCTTTTTCGGCATTTCGCTCTGTGCCTGCAGCAGTGGGGATTCGTTTGAAATTTGTGATTCCGGTACGGTCGCCGGGCTGGATTCCCTTACGGCGGCGACGGCTTCCTCGAACTTCTGCCGCACCATCAAGGGCGAAGTCGCCTACCGGATCACCGGTCTGTGCGCGCCCCGCGGTTGCTTCTATCTTTACGATGTCGATGCCTCAGGAAACCGGGGCTCAGGCATTTACCTCTCCGACACATCGGCTTTTCCAAAGTCATGGAAAGACACTTCTAAAACGCATATCACGCGCGTAACCGGCAAGTATTACCCTGCCGAAGAAATTTGTACGCAACTGACTGCGGCATGTCAGCGCGCTTTTTACGTGAAGGACGTCGATGACTGATTCCCCGCGTGTCAGGTTGCGGCTTCTTTCCCCAAATGATGCGGAGGAACTCCTCGGTCTGGTGGACGGTTCCCGGAATTTCCTCCGCGGATATCTGCCGTGGGTGGATGATTTCAGGACGATTGAAATGTCGCGTTCCTGGATAAAGTCCTACGCTTTGCAGTATGCGTTGGATAATGGCGGCGACTGGGGAATCCGCCGGCTTTCGGACGATGCGCTCCTCGGCTGCATCTGCCTTCAGTGGGTACAGGCCGGCAACCGTTCCGGTTCGCTGGAATATTTCCTCGGAAAGCCTTATGCGGGAAAGGGCTACGCGACGGAAGCCATGCACTTATTTGAACAAATTTGCTTCAGGGAACTCGGACTGCACCGTCTGGAACTCCATGCCGCAGTTACAAATACGGCGAGCTGCGCCCTCGCCGCCCGCGCCGGTTTTAGGATGGAAGGTGAGTCGCGCGATTATGAATGTATCCGGGGAACCTTTGTAAATCATAAAATTTTCGGCATTTTAGCGTCGGACGTCTCGTTTACGAAAGTAAACGGCAAATCCCTGCCGGGGTAGGGCTTTTCTGCCGCAGTACTGCTATTTTAACATTGTATGATGGAAGACCAGAACAAAATGGAGATTACGTCCGAACCGGACGTGCTCCAGTATACGAACTACCGGATCTTTTTGCATGACTACTATGTCTACAAGAAGAAGACTTCGGCGGCGTTCAGCCTCCGTTATTTCGCGGACAAGGCGGGCCTTTCCAGTCATGCCCATCTGAAACTCGTCATCGACGGCAAGCGCAGCATCACGAAGAACACCGTAGTGAAGATGATTGATGGCCTTGGACTTGTCGAGGAACGCGCCGCCTATTTTGAAAATCTCGTGTTCTTCAATCAGGCGAAGACGGACAAGGAAAAGCATTTCTATTACGCCCAGCTCGTCAAAGCGAGCCCCCGTTCCCGTCTGCACAAGATGGAATCGGCGCAGCTCCGCATATTCAAGGAATGGTATCACAGCGCGATCCTTGAAATGGTGACGCTTAAGAATTTCAATCCGGCTCCCGAATGGGTCGCGCGCCACCTTATGGGGAAGGTCACTCCGCAGCAGGCAGCGGAATCCCTCCGGCTCCTTACGGAACTCGGCCTCCTCGTAAAGACGGCGAACGGATACCGTCAGCAGAATACGCTCCTCACCACGGACGATGAGGTCCGCGATATGATGGTCAAGCTGTATCATCAGCAGATGCTTCGCCTCACGGAAGGCGTCATCGACGAACTTCCTGCGGAAGAACGGGATGTCTCCGCGGTCACTTTTTCGATAAAGCGCAAAGATTTCCCCGCTTTAAAAAAACATTTGCAACTAATGCGAAAAGAACTATTAGATTTCTCCGCAGACGCGGGGAACGCTGAAGATGTCGTGCAGGTCAACATCCAGCTGTTCCCGCTTACCCGAGGAATGTAATGCGCGCTTTTTTCCCATTGATGGCGGCGGCCGCTATCGCCCTTATCGCCGGTTGTTCTTCCCCGTCGGATGGCAATAAGTCCGCCGGTATTGAAATCGGAAATCCGAGTCTCGCTTTTTCCGCTCATTTTGTCGTTGACTACAATTCTTCCGATTCGGATTTCACGTTCATCAGGACGCTGTCAAAAACATCCGCGACAGCGGAAAATTCGTTCATCGTGGACGATTTTCACTTGAATCTCACACGGCTCTCCGCCTATTCCAGCTATTACATCTATGTGAATTTCGATGTCACGCAGGGCCTTTTGCTCTGGCCAGTCTCTGGAGATTCTTCTGAATCCGTCTCCGTTAAATTCAGCGATGAATCCAGTGCGACGGACTCGACCCTCGCCGCGGCGCTCGGCGATCTTAAGCTGGATGGCGACGGACTCCTCAAGGAAATCGGCCTTACGATGAAAGCGGATCCGGACTCGTCGTCTTCCACGGTCTCCGGTTCGATGTTCCTCGGGAACGCGGCCGTGCCTTTTGAATTCCGGCTTTCAAACATTGCGCAGATGGAACTCCGCTATCACCGCGATCAGCTTGTGTTCGATAGCACGGATAGTTCAAGCTCCCTGACTGTGCGCTTCCATGTTCCGGCCTGGGTTTCCGGTCTGGATCTTTCCGGCGCCGTCGCTTCCGCGGATGGCATCGTCCGCTTTGATTCTATGAATAACGTTGTCCTCTGGGATTCGCTCTCCGCGAGGTTCCTTGCCTCGTTCTCCTGCGTGCATTGGATAACGACCGCTTTGGATGGAACGACATCGGATACTTATGCCGCGGGGGCTCTTGCCCGTTATGATGTCATCGACTCCAACTGGGTCACTAACGGACAGTTCTTGAATGGCGGCGAGGGCTGGAATCTCGTGCAGCAGCTGAACGGTGCCGCAGATACAGCCATTGTCCGTGAAAGCGAAACTAGCTATTATATGCGTGTTTCGGTGAAAACCCCCGGCCTGTACTCTTACAGTGTGCAGCTCATACATGAGGACATCCCCGTTCTGCAGGGGCGCAAATACAAACTTGTGTTCACTGCGGTCGCGGACAGCGCTGATTCTATCACGGTCCGCCTCGGATCCTACAGCTCTTATGAAACGGTCGGCTTCCAGAAGCACATATTCATTGATACGCTCTGGATGTCCCATGAAGTCGAATATACCGGCCTTGTCAATGATCCGTTCGCCCGTCTGGAATTCAACTTAGGTTC
>JBAYFD010000154.1:0-4746 GCA_041667365.1 Fibrobacteraceae bacterium
ACGCGGAATGTCCTCGCTGCGCTTTCACCGCTGAATCCGCATTTTGAAAGCAACCCGGGCGGGCACTTTAACGATGTCCCGCGCCGCATTGCAAACGGTATCGCTTATATAATGGGGAACTGAATTTTTTATGCGCGGCGGAATTTTTCCGCAAGTTCCAGGATCTTCTTTTCAATCATGCGCGCGGTTCTGACGAACGCATCGTCGCCTTTCCCCGTCGGATCTTCCAGCCCCCAGTCTTCACGTTCCTTGCAGGGCAGCACCGGACATTTTACATTGCAGCCCATGGTGATCGCGAGGTCTATTTGCGGAAGTCTCTCTATTGTTTTGGGTTTCTGCGTCTTTTCCATATCGATGCCGTAGAGTGCAGCGATGATGTGCACGGCGTCGGGGTTGATCCTTTCTGCGATTTCCGTTCCTGCGGAATAGCATTCGAACGCATCCGCGGCGAGGAACTTGCCGAGCGCTTCCGCCATCTGGCTCCGGCAGGAGTTATGGACGCAGATGAAAGCGATTTTGGGAAGATTGGACATACATCCTTTAATCTACTAAAAGACGGTGGAAAATGCGGCTTCCGCTTTTTTTACTTTCGACGCGGTTGCTTTTATGTCGGCTTAATCACGTTTTTCAGTATCCCAGCTATTTCGTCCTTGCCGGCGACACGCCCGTAAAGGACGACTTTGCCGTCCACGACGAGCGCGGGCGTGCTCATCACGCCGTATGCCGCGATTTTAGCGAAGTCCGTGACGTGTTCGACTGCCGTGTCCATGCCGAGTTCAGCGAGCGCTTCAACGGTCGCCTTTTCAAGCGCCTGGCACTTGGCGCATCCGCTGCCGAGCACTTTTACGCCTTTCGCAGGTTTCCGGGCCGCGTCGAGCGCTGCGTTCATCGCCTCCGGGGAAACGGATTTTCCGCAGCAGCAGGAACTTTTGCTCTCTTTCTTTTTGAAAAAACTGAAGAAAGACATTTTGTACTCCTATATGAAGAATTTTTGGAAGATGTTGAAAAAATAACCCACGATGATGATTCCAGCGGTGCAGATCCCGATGAAGACGGCGAGGAGCCGGGGTTTCACCGCTTTGCGGAGCATCACGAGCGAAGGCAGGCTGAGCGTCGTCACCGCCATCATGAACGCGAGAACCGTTCCGAGCTGCGCGCCCTTATAAAGCAAGGCTTCAGCGACGGGAATGGTGCCGAAAATATCCGCGTACATCGGAATCCCGACGAGTGTCGCGAGGACGACTCCCACTGGATTTTTGCCGCCGAGTGCGGCTTCCACCCAGCTCTGCGGAATCCAGTTGTGAATCAGGGCGCCGATGCTCACTCCGAGTACAATGTAGGGAAAAACTTTTTTGAACGTGGACGCGACCTGTTCCTTCGCGAACGCGATGCGTTCCTTTTGCGCGGGCGCGGGGGAGTCGATGGAAATGTCCGCGGCGCTCTTTACGAAATCTTCCAGGTAATTTTCCATGCGCATTTTTTCGATGAGCGTGCCGCCGGTGACGGCGACCACCAGCCCGACGAGAACGTAGGCGACGGCAATTTTTGCCCCGAAAATGCTTGTGAGTAGCACAAGGCTTCCGAGATCGACCATCGGGGATGATATGAGGAAAGAGAATGTGACGCCGAGTGGAAGCCCCGCGCCGGTGAATCCGAGGAATATCGGGATGGAGGAACAGGAGCAGAATGGCGTGACGGTCCCGAGGAGGGCCGCTATGCAGTTCGCGCCTAGCCCGTGGAACTTTCCGAGAATTTTTTTGCTGCGCTCCGGCGGGAAGTAACTTTGTATGTAAGAAATGGCGAATATGAGTATACAGAGGAGCGCCGTGATCTTGACCGCGTCATAAAGAAAAAATTGCAGGCTTCCGGCAAGGCGCCCGTTTCCGAGGCTGAGCGGCTCAAGCATTTTCCCGATGAGCGTATTCAGCCACGCCATTCCTAGAATTTGGTTCTGGATGAAGTCCCAGATCATTTGCAGCTTCCTCCCTTGTCGCTTTTGCTGCAGGTGAGTCCCGCGATGAACGCCTTATAAGCGCAGAGTGTCGCGCAGTTGAGGGAATAATGCGCCCATTTGCCTTCTTTCCGCAGGTTCACGAGGCCGCATCCGCAGAGAATCTTCGTGTGGTGCGAAAGCGTCGGCTGCGTGATTTCAAGCCCTTCCAGCAGTTTGCAGGCGCATTTTTCACCGTGGGTGAGCATCTTGACGATGAGGAGCCTGTTTTTGTCGCCGAGCGCTTCGCCGATTTGCGCGATTTTTTCAATTTCCATCGGAACGTCCTTTAAACACATTGATTACTATCTATATATTAAATATACGAAACATATAGACGGTTGTCAATGTGTTCGTATTTTTTCTGTGAAATTTTATCTGCGGACTGGGCTTAAGGGCCGTTTGCCGCCTTGGGTGCGGAGTGCCTGCACTGCGGCGAGCACGCTCTTTTCCTGATGGAGGATCTTGGTGAGCCCGGTGGGTGTGAGCCCGAAGACGCGGGCCGCTTCCTTGGTATCGCCGCCGTTTGCGGCTACGATGTCGAGAACGTCCGCGATGAATTGCGGAAACTGTTCGTTCGATGGCTGTATGTGCCCGTTGCTTCCGGGGAACCGGAGCCGCGACGGATCCTTGGGGGCTTCCCGGACGGTGAGCGCGAGCGCCATGCGCAGGCGGTGGAGCGCATGCACCTTGTTTTCGCTGGCGCTCCTGCTTTCGCACGAGTTGATTGCTAAATTGAATGCGTCGAGCCGGAGGTTCACTCCGGTGTTGGTCTTATTGCGGAACTGCCCGCCCGGACCGCTTCCCTGGTAGCCTTTGAGTTTGCAGTTCCGGAGAAGTTCGTTTAACGGCATTTGTAGATAGGTATCGCGATGCATCGTCTGAAATATATAATCTTTCCTGCGGCGCTTGCCGCGCTTTCGCTTTTCCTCTTCGCCTGCGCAGGCACCGGCGAATCTTCGCCCGATGCGCAGACTTACAATCAGGTGCAGGAGGAAAAACAGGCGCTCCTCGAAAAAACTTTCAGTGATATGCAGGCGGCGATCGCCCGCCATGTCCCGCCGGAGACGCTTTGGACGTTCATCACGGATTCCTCGCGCTACTGGATGGACACGCTCGAAAATGTGGCGAAGTATTCCCCTGCTGCGGACGTGGAGCAGCGTCAGTTCTGCGAAATCCTCGCCGTCATCACGTACCGCCTTTACGACCGCGAGCGCCTCTGGAAAGTTCCGGACAACCGTATGCTCAACTTGCTCACGGGCGAAGCCGGCTTCATTCAGCGCGCGGCTTCCCTCAAGCTCGGCCCCTTTATGATCAAGAATGACCGCGGAAGCGTCGGTCTGGCCTCTAGCCCGAACGTGCCCGTGCTCCTGTTCACGTGGGATGATGCGCACTGGAAGCTCGACATGGTGGCGTCCTTCCCGCTCGTGACGAAAGGGCTGGAAACGATCGGCGTCAAGAAGAACTGGTCGAATTCCAAGCTCGCGCTTTACTTGCTTGACAAACAGTATCATTACCAGTACCTGAATCTCGATGAAACTCTTCTCGATCCTGTTCCGTCGCGCTGATCATGAAAACGAAAGACAAAACCTGGAAAACGATATCCTCGACGCCGCTCCTGGATTCCCGCTGGCTCCGCGTGGATAAGGAAGTCTGCGAACTTCCGGATGGAAAGGTCATTGATGACTTCTATACGCTGTGGCAGCCGGACTGGGTGCTCATCCTCGCCCGCGATGCGGATGGCAAATGGATCATGACGCGGCAGTACCGCCACGGCACGCGTTCCGTCGCGCTTGAATTCCCTGCGGGAATCATTGACAAGGGCGAAGCTCCGCTTGATGCCGCGCACCGGGAACTCCAGGAAGAATGCGCCTTTGCGGGCGGAACCTGGAAATATCTGCGCGAGTTCCCGATGAACCCGGACAGGCACCGCGGGCGCTATTTCGTTGTTCTCGCTGACGGTGTATCAAAACAGGGAGAGACACATTTCGATGCGACGGAAGATATCGATTCCCTGCGCCTTTCGACGGAAGAAGTACTTGAAAAAATGAGGAACGGCGAAATGAATCACCCGCTCCAGATCGCTGCCTTTCTTTTGTATGCAAGAGATCTTCGCTGAATCGCCTTCGCTTTCCCTGCCGGAAGCTTCCGTGCGCGTCACTTGCCTGCGCGATGTGAATCCTTACGTCCGTTGGTGGAGCGCGGACGGAAATCTGCTCTGGGATTCGAATGACATCGGATCGTTCCGCGCGCTCAAAATGAGCGTGTGCCGTACGACGGTTCTGGAAAACGGCGAAGGCGGGAAAATCGCAATGCCGGAACATCTTTCCCCGCTGTTCCTCGCCTGGCCCGGATGCGCCTTTGACATCCGCCTTGGCGCCGCGGAGCTTCCGCTCCTTGACGGCAGCGCTTACTCTTGGTACAAATTATTGCGTTCCCCGGCGGGGGCCCTCGGTGAACTTTCCTTTTATGATGTGCCGCTCCGCACGTGCTTTGAATGGGAATCGGGCTTCTGCGAAATCCGCCCTGCGGAGACTTTCGAAGTGGAATACTCGCTTCGCCACGGTGCTTACGCGGATTCCTATTACACGGCGATTTACGGCGCGGAGGAACTCTTTCCGCTCCTTTGTGCACGCACGTTTATTTTTAAGGACGATTATGAGCGCGCAAAGTCCGCGGGACTCCTCGGCGGCGCCGCTTCCGGTTGCGGAATGCTTTTGAACGTGAATTCAACAGGCGCCCTGGAAGCCTTGGAC
>JBAYFD010000155.1:0-4738 GCA_041667365.1 Fibrobacteraceae bacterium
CTGCCATCGAAGAAGGAGAAACACCGCAGGTCCATGAGGAATCGTTATAGCGCCTGACCTCCAGTCCGTCATCGTAATAGAGATAGGAACCGGCGGGGGCGATGTCATCCGCGAAGCCGAGCGCGAGCGCCCCGTATGAGGCGAAACCGGAATTCGATTCAAAGGCGCAGACCCTGGAGTCATTGCGTCCATATCCATACACGGTCCCATTCCTATCCAGGATATACAGCGACTCTTCATCTGATGACACGGCGAGTTTTGACGGCGTGCCTCCGTACCATTCGCCCAGATCACAGGAAACCGCGGCGGAATCATCACCGGAAGTCCAGCTGCCGCCGCAGCCGCAGACGCATAAGGGAGCGGCGATGCCGAGATTCAGGACAAAAGCGGGAAAGAAACGTTTCATCAGTATAAAATTTACAAAAAAGCGACATCTTGAAAATTTTAAAATTTTCAAAGTCCGCTTTTGTTATTTTTAACGATAATGAACGAGCCCTCCCCCCATACCAAATCCATCAGCATAGAAGAACGAATTGATATTCTGACGCATCACTGGCCGCGTTTTTTCCGGTGGTTCGTCATCGCCACGAAAGCGTTTCTTTTCCATCACGGGACGATCCGCGCGGCAGCCCTCACTTACACCTCCTTCCTCGCCGTAGTGCCCCTGCTCATCCTCCTGACGACCATTACCCTCGCGATGGGAATGGGATCGTTCTTCAGCGACTACCTGCCCATACTCGACCACCTGCTTTCACTGAACCTGCCGCTTGAAAGCATCATGCCGCTCCTCCAGAACGCGGAGCATATTTCCCTGCAGAGCCTCGGACTCATCGGTTCCCTCGGCCTGTTCGTCACGTTCATCCTCGCCATCGGCAGCCTTGAAATCAATATGAACGTCGTATGGGAAAATCAGCTTTCCCGCCCCGTACTGAAACAGATTTTCGCCTACATTCCGCTTTTGCTAATCCTCGCCAGCAGCTTCGGTGCATTCGCCGCGGTCATCGGCCACACCAAGGCGATTCTCCTCCAAATCGCAATCAACCACACTTTTATTTCCGTGCACTCCGTAGGGGCGATGATTAAAATATTCTGGGTCATTGATTTCAACATCGTCGTTCTGCTCCTGATCTTCTTCGCCATGTACCTGCTGCCCTTCCGCAAGGGACAGGTCTCCTACAAAAGATTACTTCTCCCTTCACTTGGCGCAAGCGTCGCCGTCTGGGCCGCGACCTACATCTATCTCATCGCGCTCATCATCCTGCAGACGAATCTCATTACGCGGATGTCCCTTTTCTACGGCTCGCTGGCCTTCATCCCCCTGGTGCTGCTGTTTGCATTCGGGTTCTGGGCCATCATGCTGTACGGGAACTGCCTCGTGTGGACCATCTACGACTGGCCGCACTCCGCGCAGAAGGAATGGAACTGGATCGGTACAAAAGGAGGGTTACAATGATAAATAAGATCAAAATTTTCACGGCGATCTGCATTCTCTCCGCCATGCCCGCGCTTGCGGAAATTTCCGAACTTTCAACAGCCCCGGACATAGCTCCCGTTTCCGAAAGCCCCGACATCAAGGCGTTCATCAGCTTCGGCGGCGGGAACGCGCTGATCCTCAAGGACGGGACGATAACGCTCACCATGCGCGGCGGCGTAAAGCTCAGTCCGTCGTTCAAGGCCGGCATCTGGGCGTCCACCGTAATCGACGACGTGCGCAATTACGACGCGGCGAATTCAGAGTTTATCGACTACAAGGCGATGGGGCTCCTTGCAGAATACAAAGCGTTCTCTTACAAAGATTTTTCAATATCCGCACCCGTCGAACTCGGCTGCGGTTACGTGGACGTCAAGGACGAAGGCGTGGAGGATTCCCAGGCGAAAGACGGATTCTTCATCGCGGACGTGGCGATGCACTTCAATTATCAGGTGACGAAGGCGCTCGAAGCGAGCCTCGGCGGCGGATACCGCATGTTCCTCGGCGTAGATTACAATAACCTCGGCAACGGGGATTTTGACACTCCGTTCGCGGAACTGCTCTTCACTTGGAGCGAATTCTAAGGCGAAACCTTGGAAAAGCTGATTTCCATAAGGGGAGCGAACCTCCACAACCTGAAATCCGTGGACACGGACTTCCCCATCGGCGGCATCTCCGTCGTATGCGGTCCCTCCGGCTGCGGAAAATCCACGCTCGTGATGGACATCCTCCATGGTGAAAGTGAGCGCCGCTATCTTGAGACGCTGAGTCCGTTCGCCCTGCAGGTCGTGGGCGGAAGGCTGAACGTTCCCATCGACTCTGCGGAAGGGCTCCGCCCGAGCGTCGCCATATCCGCTTCGCGCGGGGACGCCCCGGCGAAATCCACGGCGCTCGCCCTTTCCGAATGCGAGAATCCGCTCCGCATCCTGTGGGCGCATCTCGCGC
Organism: Fibrobacteraceae bacterium; assembly: GCA_041667365.1. Lineage (GTDB taxonomy): Bacteria > Fibrobacterota > Fibrobacteria > Fibrobacterales > Fibrobacteraceae > JBAYFD01. The sequence continues at coordinate 2,417 of JBAYFD010000155.1, forward strand.
TCCCCGCCTGCCCCGTATGCGGCAAGCCGATGAAAAGCACCCGCCGCGAAGACATCATAGCACAAGTGTCCTCCTTCCCGGAAGGCTCGCGGATACAGTTCCTCGCTCCAATCGACCCGGAGAAGAAATCCCTGGATTCCCTTGCGGCGGCGTTCCTCTCCATGGGCTACACGCGCGCCGTCGCGGACGGCCGGGATTACAGTCTAGGCGACCTGGGCGATTCCGACAAGGAGCGCATCCCCGGAGAATTCAGCATCGTGACGGACCGGATCATCATCCGGAACGCGGTGCGCACGCGCATCGCCGAAGCTGTGGACGCGACGCTCAAGCTCACGCACACCGTCGTCGCCATCAGCATCGAAGGGCATACGACATCCTACAGCACCATCCCGAAATGCGAAGAACACGGAGCCGCCGCCGCGGAACTTTCCCCGGGGGATTTTTCCTCGTATTCCCTCAAAGGAGCATGCCCGGAATGTCGCGGGAACGGGGCGACGGAAGACGGACAAGTCTGCAAGGCCTGCGGCGGATATCGTCTACAGAGCTCACCCCTGCATTCCTGTTTCGGCGGGCTTTCCTGGAAGGACATTTTAAACACAAAATTTTCAGACCTTGCGGAAAAGCTCCCCGCGGTATTCAAGGGAAGCATTCCTGCGCACTTGCGGAACACAGCTGACACTTTATACGCAAGGCTCCGCGCCGTCGAAAAGCTAGGCATCGGCTACCTCACCGCGGGCCGCGGCGGGGATACGCTCTCCGGCGGAGAACTTCAGCGGCTCCGGCTTTCCCCGCTCGCAACCGGGCACCTGAACGGAATGCTCATCTGCCTCGACGAACCGGCGAGCGGACTGTTCGACTCCGATGTAGACAAGCTCTGGAACGTGCTCGCGGAAATCCGGGAACACGGGAACACGCTCGTTCTCATCGAACATAACCCGCGCATCATCTCCCGCGCCGACTGGATCGTCGAGATGGGGCCCGGCGCGGGAGAGCTCGGCGGCAAAGTTCTTTTCCAGGGACCGCGCGACAAGGTACTTTCCGACCCCGCATCCCCTACGGGCGCATGGATCGCAAGCCTCGCCCACGCGCACAGAGCACCCGCGGCGGAAACTGCGGCAAAGACGGCGCGGATCATCATCAAAAATTTTTCAGCATTCGACATTGCGCCCGTAAACGCCGAATTTCCCGTCGGACATTTCAGCGTCATCACCGGGGAAAGCGGCAGCGGGAAATCCTCGCTTCTGTTCCGGCGCATCGTTCCTGATTTCGAAAACGGAGTTTATACGAAACTCGGGATAGGGGCGCTCTCCGTACTTTCCACGGGGAGCTTCACCGGCAACCGCCGGAGTTCCGTCGCAAGCGCCATCCAGATGATGACGCCCCTGCGCGAACTTTTCGCAAGCCTCCCCGAAAGCAAAGTCCACGGCTACACGCCTGCCAAATTCGCGACGAATTCCCCGGGCGGGCGTTGCGAGACCTGCAAAGGCGAAGGCGTCCTCCGCGATCCTTCGGGTTACGAAGAAAGCGAATGTCCCGTCTGCCTCGGCAGGCGTTTCAAAGACGAAATTCTGGACGTGCGTTTCAAAACGCTCTCCATCGCCGACGTCCTTGATCTATCCGTGGAAAAAGCGGAAGGCATATTCAGCTATTCGCGGTCATTCTCGGAAAAGCTCGCGCCCCTCGCACGCACCGGTCTAGGTTACCTGCACCTGGGGCAGCCCACCACCCACCTTTCGGGCGGCGAACGCGCACGGCTCCGTCTATCGATAGCGCTTTCCAAGGCGAAAGCTCCGCACACGCTGTACCTTTTCGATGAACCGGCCCGCGGGCTTCACCGCGAAGACATCCGGCGCATTCTGGAACTCATCCGCAGACTCTGCGATGACGGTCATACGGTCATCGCCATCGAGCACCAGCCGGATTTCCGCCTCGCCGCGGATTATACAATCGAACTTTCCCGCAAATAAAAGCCACCGAGTTTCTCCATGCAGCGCATGGGGAATTGAACGGCAATGTCCGGAGTGAGGTCCCGGGACAAGTCAGATTCTGCGTCAAGCGCGGATTGACTAAGGGAAAGGGCGCAGAATGATGACGAATGTTCTGCATACAAAAAAGCGACCCACCGGCGTAGCCGGTGGTTCTTCATATACGGGCATAGCCCTAGGATACTAGCAACGCGTCATGACGCGTAGTCGATCCGCCATCTGCGTAATCGTCCTTACGGGCCACCCGTAAACGGGTCAGAGCTTTCCCATCATGGTCAGCTGTTCGCCGGATCTGTCCTCCGTCAGTTGATTCTGGATATACGCCTTGATCTTGTTC
>JBAYFD010000156.1:0-4700 GCA_041667365.1 Fibrobacteraceae bacterium
GTCAAGACGGAATTCAATGTCAAAAATCCAGGCTGAGTCGCATTACACCTCTTTTTTACGAAGCATAATACGGGAATAGTTAATTTATATGTAAATAGCAAAAATTAAGTAGTTTTTAGAGGTAACCTATAATAAAAAAGGGGGCATCATTAAAGGAATAGGATAAAGTTATCTATATTTTATTCATCCGCCTCAATTTTCTTTGCAAAGGTATTATTGTGTTTACTTTTTATTATACAGACGAGATCCCGGCCGTCGACGCCAAGTTCGAAGCGCAGAAAATCGCGTTCGCCCCCCTTTCCTTCCAAGCGGTCCGCGCGCTGCGGGATCTAGGCATCCTTGATTGTATAAGCGACTCCCGCAAGAAAGGCATCACCGTCAAAGAAATCGCGCAGAAGCGTAACCTTTCCGAGTACGGCGTGGGCGTCCTCGCCGAAATGGGTCTCGGCATGGGCATCCTCAAGCTCGTGAGGCAGGACGACGAAAAGGCGCCCCTCAGATACACGCTCGGAAAAATCGGTTTTTTCGTTCTCAAGGACGACATGACCCGGGTGAATATGGATTTCTCGGAAGACATCTGCTATAAAGGCGCGGATGTGCTCGCAAAGTCCATACTGAACGGGAAGCCGGAAGGACTCAGGGGATTCGGCCCGTGGAAAACGGTCTACGAAGGGCTCTCTCAGCTTTCGGACCAGGAAAAGAAGAGCTGGTTCGGATTCGATCATTTTTACTCCGACCTCGCATTCCCCGAATCGCTCCCGATCGTCTTCAAGAACAAGCCGAAGGAACTTTTCGACATCGGCGGAAACACGGCGAAGTGGGCACTCTCCTGCTGCAAATACGACCCGGACGTGCATGTCACGATTCTCGACCTCCCAGGACAGACCGCCGTCGCCGACAAGAACATCGCAGACGCCGGACTCACGGAACGCATCGCGACCAAAGCAGTGAACGTGCTCGACCCCGCGCAAGTGTTTCCCAAAGGCGCGGACGCCGTATGGATGAGCCAGTTCCTCGACTGCTTCTCGCTCGGCGAAATCACGGGCATTCTTTCAAAGATCCGCCCGGAGGCATCCAAAGAAACGGACGTCTACGTGCTCGAGCCGCTCTGGGACAAGCAGCGCTTCGAAGCGGCGGCCTATTCCCTGCAGGCGACGTCGCTGTACTTCACCTGCATCGCGAACGGCAACAGCAAGATGTACCGCGAAGACGAACTCACGCAGGCAGTGGAACGCGCCGGATTCGAACTCCGCCAGGCAGACCACAACCTCGGCATCAACAGCTACTCCCTCCTGCGGTTCAGGATAAAATAATGCCGCTGTACATCACGCGATGGAACGCCTGGGCTCCGGGCATCGAAACGGACGATGACTGGAAGCGCTGGAAACGCGGCGAGCTCCGGTTGCAAAATTCGTCGGAATCGCCGAAGCTACCCTTCGCCCCGATGCTCTTCAAGCGGCGTCTGAGTCAGCTTTCGCGCATGGTCGTGCAGACAGGCTATTCCGTGCTCGAAAAGGACGCGCCCGCGAAAATCACATTCGCATCCACTTACGGCGAACTCACCCGCCAGCTCGAAATTTCAAAGCAGATCCTCGACGCGGGAACGGTGTCGCCCGCGCACTTCAGCCTCTCCGTGTTCAATGCGCCCGTCGCCGCCCTCACGATCCTCTCCAAGGACACGGCGGGATATGCGGCGACGTTCTCCGGGGAGCATTCCTTCGAAGACGGCCTCGCGGAAGCGGCATCGGCGATTCTCTCCGAAAGCGAAGAATCACGGATATTCATCTACGGCAACGAGAATATCCCTGCGGAATATGCCACGCTCGCAAAGGATCCGGAGCCTCCATTCGCCATCGCGGTCAAGCTTTCCCGCATTTCGCGCGGCGGAATCCAGTTCAAGGACCCATTCGCGACGGCAAGGAAACTTTCCACCGGAGCACGGGCCGCAGGCACGACGCCCGCGCTGCTGTTCCTCCACGACTATCTGCTTCCCGAAGAAGGCTGAGCCATGAGACAACTCCAGCACGTGTCAAGTATGCTTGGAGAATTACGGGCAAGGTGTTCCTGTTTTTCATTTTCGGGATCGGCAGTTTTTTCATCGTCACCGCGATTTTTCCAACGTTATTCACATTCACGATCGGGTTTCGCAAGGCGGCGAAGCGCGTCGGGCGCAAAGTCATCTGCAAGGCATTCACCCTGCTCGTCAATATCATGCAATAGCTGCGGCTCATCACGTTCACCGTCAAGAACAAAGAACACCTGACGGGGCTGCGCGAAAAGGTCATCGTCGCGAATCATCCCTCGCTCATCGACGTCGTGATGCTCATCTCCATCATTCCGAACGCGGAAAACTTCGAAGACATCCTGCACGGAAGCAAGCTTTCGATGGAACAGGGGAACTGCTTCATCATATTCCCCGAAGGCACGCGCACCCGCCCGGAAAAATTCCTCGTCTTCAAAAAAGGCACAGCGCGCATAGCGCTCAACGCGGGCAGCGACGTCATTCCCATCTACTTCGGCGGGAACTCCAAAACCGGCCTCGGCAAGAACGACAAATTCCTGAGTTTCAACCCTTCGGAACGATACCACTACAACCTCGAAGTCCTCGAATCTATTTCCACGGAAAAATACCGCGGGTTAACATCTCGAAAGCGGCGCCCCTCCTCACCGAAGAAATGCGCCAGGCATTCGTCGCCGCGCAGGAACGCGACCCGGGGTAAAAAAAAGAACCCCGTCCGGCGCTACCGACGCCAAACGGGGTATCCGGAAAATCTAATTAGCGCACGACTTTGCGGTCGTCCGCCGTCATGTCGATGAAGGCCTGGACAGTCATCTGGCCCTTGTCACCTTCCTTGCGCTTGTTCACGGAGATGAACTTGCCGGTCGCTTCCTTCTCACCCACGATAAGTTTGTACGGAACCTTCTGCAGCTCGCACTGGCGGATCTTGTAGCCGAGCTTTTCGTTGGAATCATCGATTTCCACGCGGACGCCGGCGTCCACCAGTTCGCGTTCCACCTGTTTTGCATAGTCCGCGAACTTCTCGGAAATAGGCAGCACGCGGGCCTGCACGGGAGCGAGCCACAGCGGGAAATCGCCCATGTATTCCTCGATCAGGATGCCGAGGAAGCGTTCGATTGAACCGAGGGCGGCGCGGTGGAGCATCACCGGGACGTGCTTCTGGTTGTCCTTGCCTACATATTCGGCACCGAGGCGCTGCGGGAGGTTGAAGTCCACCTGGATGGTTCCGCACTGCCAGTCGCGGCCGAGCGAATCCTTGAGCGTGAATTCGAGCTTCGGGCCATAGAAAGCGCCTTCGCCCGGATTCAGGGTGTAGTCGAGCCCGGCGAGCTTGGTCGCTTCGGCGAGTGCCGCTTCGGCCTTATCCCAGATTTCGTCCGTTCCCACACGCTTCGCAGGGCGGGTGGAGAACTTGACCTTCACGTCGTTGAATCCGAAATCGTGATAGATTTCCTTGACGAGGGCGCAGAAATCGGCGACTTCGCCTGCGATCTGGTCTTCGGTGCAGAAGATGTGGGCGTCGTCCTGGACGAAGCCGCGCACGCGCATAAGGCCGTGCATGGTGCCGGCCGGTTCATAGCGGTGGCACTTGCCGAATTCGGCGAGACGCATCGGAAGGTCGCGCCAACTGCGGAGTCCGGTGTTGAAAATCTGAATGTGGCAGGGGCAGTTCATGGGCTTCACAGCCATTTCCACATCGCCCGCCATGGTCTTGAACATATTCTCGTTGTACTTGTCGGCATGGCCGGACTTGATCCAAAGAGTCTTGTTCACGATTTCCGGAGTAATCACTTCGAGGTATCCGCGGCGGTCGATCTTTCCGCGGATGTAATCCTTGAGCGCGTTCACCATCTTGGTTCCCTTAGGGTGCCAGAACACCATGCCGGGGGAATGATCCTCGATGTGGTAAAGGTCCATTTCCTTGCCGATCTTGCGATGGTCGCGTTTCTCGGCTTCTTCCAGGAACTTCAGATAAGTTTCGAGTCCTTCCTTGTCGGCGAAGCAGGTGCCGTACACGCGGGTCAGCTGATCGCTCGCCTGGTCGCCGTGCCAGTAAGCGCCGGCGAGGGAAAGGATCTTGAACGATTTGAGCTTGCCGGTGGAAGGCACGTGAGGACCCGCGCAGAGATCTTCCCAGTTCTTTCCCGGAACGCCCGTCACATAGAAGCTGAGCGTGCCGTCGCTCCCGTCACGGGCGAGCGCGCGTTTCGCATTGTCAGTCTTGTACTTGTCGCCTTCGGTGCGCTTCAGACCTTCTTCGGCGCTGACTTCGCAGCGGGTGAAGGGGCGGTCTTCCTTGATGATTTCCTTCATGCGCGTCTCGATCTTTCCGAAGTCGCTCTGCTGAAGGGGAACGGGGGTCATCAAATCGTAGTAGAAACCTTTTTCAATAGCCGGGCCATAAGCAAGCTTGGTGCCCGGGAACAGGCCGCAGATGGCTTCGGCGAGCACATGACTGCAGGAATGGCGGAGGAGCATCAAGGCATCCGGGTCGTCGTTACTAGGCGTGATAATGCGGAAGTCGCCGCTTTCGGTGAGGGGACGGGCGAGGTCCAGGACCTTGTCACCCAGCTTGACGCCGAGTGCTTTGCGTGCAAGGCCTTCCGCAATGCTTTTCGCGATTTCGAGGCCCGTGGTTCCCGATGCTACGGAACGTACGGAGCCATCGGGGAGAGTAAGA
>JBAYFD010000157.1:0-4684 GCA_041667365.1 Fibrobacteraceae bacterium
CAAGGCGCTCTACGGTCAGGCGGTGCTCGCCGAAGGCACGCAGCTCCCGAACCCCGCGGAATACGTGCAGGCGGTGAACAAACTCCTCACGGGAATGGTGAAATAAGCCGATTCACCCCCCCCATCTTGACAGTAAAAAGACTCCTCTGAAGGAGCCTTTTTCTATCGGGATAGCCGATAAGACGCATCGGTCACTCCGTTCGCGGTCCGCCCTCCGGGTTTTCGCTATCGCGAAAATCTCTAACGCGTCCGTTTCGCTTCGCTCCGGACCCATTAGTCGAACTGACTCGTCTGTTCTCCTCTTCTCTATGATAATATAAAAGACCCCTAAAGGGGTCTTTTATATTATCGGGATAGCCAGATTCGAACTGACGACATTCTGCTCCCAAAGCAGACGCTCTACCAGACTGAGCTATATCCCGGGCGCGGACAAATATACAAACTTTTTCAAACTCATTGATGAAAATGTTTTTTCTTTGACAAAAAGCGGCAGCCGAAGGCTGCCGCTCAAAGTCAGTTCCGCGCCTTTTACATGCGTTTGATGACTGCGGCGGCGTGATGGATGAAGCCTTCCGTATTCGCGACGGTCGCGATCGCCTTTCCGTTCTTCTTGACCGCCTTCTGCGTGTAGTGGATGATACTCATCCGCTTCATAAAATCATACACGCCGAGGGGACTGAAGAAACGCGCCGTCCCGTTCGTCGGAAGAACGTGGTTCGGACCCGCGAAGTAATCGCCGATAGGCTCGCTCGACCACGGGCCGATGAACACAGCGCCCGCGTTGTCAATCTGCGCCGCCATGGATTCCGCTTCACGCGTCTGCACCTCAATGTGCTCCGGAGCGATGCGGTTCGCAATCTCCACGCCGTCGAACCAGTCCTTCACCACGAGGATGCGACCGTAATGTCCGAGCGTCTTTTCCAGAAGATCATGCTTCGGGGATGCGTCCACCTGAACATCCACGCATGCGGAAATCATCTGCGCCGTTTCCATGTTGTCCGTAATGCAGATGGCGGCTTCGAAGCCCGAGCCGTGCTCCGCCTGCGAAAGGAGATCCGCGGCGACGTAATCCGGGTCGCAGGAATCGTCCGCGAGAACCAGGATTTCCGAAGGGCCGGCGACCATGTCGATATCGACCGTGCCGAAAACTTCCTTTTTCGCGACCGCGGCGAACACGTTCCCCGGACCGACGATCTTATCCACGCGCTCGATTCCCTTCGCGCCGTAAGCGAGAAGACCGATGGCCTGCGCTCCGCCGATATGATAGACTTCCGTAATGCCGAGTTCCTGCAGCACGAACGCGATCGAAGGATGGATGCCCGTCTTCGCCGGAGTCACCACCACAAGTTCCTCGACACCAGCGACGAGAGCCGGCACCGCGTTCATAATGACCGTGCTCGGGTAAATGCCCGCGCCGCCCGGAACGTAAAGACCCACGCGGCGCATCGGACGGATGCGCTGTCCGAGGACGACGCCGTCCTTGCCTTCCATGAGCCAGGAATGTTCCGCCTGGTTCTCGTGGAAATCGCGAACGTTGCGGATCGCCTGGCGGAGAGCCTTCTGAAGTTCCGGACTCGCCTGCGCCGCGGCTTTCGCGATCGCCAGTTCCGGAATGCGGAGGTTCTTGCCCTTGAGGCCGTCGAACTTCTGCGCATATTCCACAGCTTTCGGAAGCCCGCCGATCTTAATGTCCGCGAGGATTTTCATTACTTTGTCATGAATCTCCGGACTCGGAGCGATTCCGCGGGAACAGAGGCGTTCAATTTCTTCGGACTTGGGCGTCACCTTGACTATTTTCATATAAGACATAGATTACCTCTTGTTTTTTCGCGGTTTCTTCTTCACGTCAAACGGCTTCAAAATGTCTGCAGCGCGTTTGATGAAGCGCTTTGAAAGCACTGGCGTCTTCTGTGCAGGGGCTGGTTCCGCGTCCGGGATCTCCGGCCGGGCCGTCTTCACCTTCTGCACGATTTTCATTTCCTTCGCGATCTTGTAGCACAGACCGTCCACGATGGCGAGCCACGACGCCTCAATGATGTTGCAGCTCACGCCCGCGACGTTCCACTGTTCATGTTCATCGCCGAACGTCGTCCATACGCGCACCGTCGCGTCCGAGCCCACGTTCGAACCGAGCACGCGCACCTTGAAGTCGTCGAGCCGCACCTTCGCCATGTAAGGGAAGAACGGCAGGAGCGCCTTGCGTAGAGCGGCGTCGAGCGCGTTCACCGGGCCGTCGCCTTCCGAGACCTGATGACTGATTTCCGTGCCTATCTGAAGCTTGACCGTCGCCTGCGAAACAGAAATTCCCTGCTGCGTCTTGTCTTCGATCACGCGGTAATTGAGCACTTTGAACGGTTCCGCGAACATTCCGAGGTTCCGGTACACGAGCATCTTGAAGCTCGCCTCGGCGCTGTCGAAATGCCAGCCCGCGTTTTCGCGCTCCTTGATGAGCGTGAGGAGCTTCACCACCAGCGGATCCTTTTTATCGATGCCGGGCTTGAGCGTCTTGAGCTTTTCCACGACAAGGGAGCCGCCCGCCTGGTCGCTCGTGACAAACACGCGGTCATTCCCCACGCTGTGCGGATCCACGTGCTCAAAACTGCGGGAGACTTTCATCACGCCATCGATATGAGCGCCGCCCTTGTGCGCAAAGGCAGCATCGCCGATGTAAGGCGCGCGGACATCGCTCGGAAGGTTCACTATCTGGTCGAGTTTGAGACTCAGGTTCCGGAGGCCCGCGATATGCTTCGCGGCGAAAAACGGAGCCTCGAGTTTAAAGTTCAAATCGGCGATGATCGTCGTCAGGTTCGCGTTGCCGCAGCGTTCGCCATAGCCGTTCACCACGCCCTGCACCATCGTCGCGCCGGATTTCACTGCATACAAAGAATTCGCGACGCCGAGGCCGCTGTCGTTGTGCGTATGGATTCCGACGGGAGTGTTCACGTGCGCGCACACGTCCGTGAGGATCGTCTCGATTTCCCAGGGCATGGAACCGCCGTTCGTGTCGCAAAGGACGATGAAATCCGCGCCGCCGATTTCCGCGGAGCGGAGCGTCTCGAGCGCATACTGCGGATTCGCCTTGTAACCGTCAAAGAAATGCTCCGCGTCGTAGATGACCTGTTCGGAATGCTCCTTGAGGAACGCGACCGAGGATTCGATCATGTCGAGGTTTTCCTCAAGCGTCGTGCGGATCACATCCGTCACGTGCAGGTCCCAGCTTTTGCCGAAGATCGTCATCACCGGTGCGCCGCTCTTCACGAGCGCCAGCAGAAGCGGATCGTTCTCCGGGAGGATTCCCGGGCGGCGCGTGCTGCCGAACGCAGCGACTTTCGCATGGCGGAGTTTCACTTCCTTGATCTTTTCAAAGAACTCCTCGTCCGTGGGGTTGCTAGGGTTGGGCCAGCCGCCTTCGATGTAATCGAAGCCGAACTCGTCGAGGATGCGCGCAATCTGAAGCTTGTCCGCGAGGGACAAACTGATTTTGCGGTCCTGGTTGCCGTCGCGGAGAGTCGTATCGTAAAGGAAGATTTTCTTCATAGCGTAAAGATAGCAATTCGGGAGCGCGGGAGCGAAGCGGCATGGACTTCCGCATATATAAAGGCCGTGAAAAATCAGCAACGCCGGCTATTCGGCCGCGTTACATACAAATGCAGTAACACCCTCAAGCCGTCACTGCCGCGCTTTATAGCGTTTCAGTTTCCAGAAATACGGTTCCCGGCAGCCTCAGTACAGCCCTTCCCCTTATCACTCCAGATCAAACATCCCGCTTGGCAGCACCTTGCGCTGCTTAGCGGAAAGGACCTCCATCACAACATTGCTAGTACCGCCGGCATCAAGAGCCGTTGTGATAGACACTTTTTTAAGCGTTCCGGGAAGGGCGCAGGAATTGCCGCAATACTCAAACTCGCTTTTTGCAGTAGCTCCGTTCATAACGATGGTCATCTTCACGACCCGTTTCTGCGCCGCGGAATAATAAAGCGTCGGCTTTGACGCATTCTTCGGAGTGATCTTCCAAAGCCCCCCGTCCTTCACCGGCGTGTTGTAATCGGCCGGGGAACCCATCTGCTTCGAAACGTCCGCCGGATTCTGCTGCGGCATATTCTGGGCAGGAAGCGCCTTTCCCGTTTTCAAGTCAGTGACCTTCATCCGGCCATCATTCTGTACCATCTTCATCTGCATCACGGACGACTTTATCGTAGTGACGGATTTGGACTCTCCCGCATTGATCACCGTCATATCCACCACCTGAGCCGCCTGGCCCGGGAGCGTGACCGTTGTCCTCATCTGCATTTCACAGGTATCCGGGAACGCAGCCTTTTTCTGATTGTCGAAAACGGCATTCAGGTCAAGGGCAAAAGAGGGAACCATCACAAACGCCGTCACGAGAACGACGCTGGAGAAAGCAGAGCTTTTTAATTTATACATGATTTTATCATCCTCACAAAAGAGACAGCAACTTAGTTGATTTTATGATTCCGTTGACCCTCAAGACCAGATAAGTCGTATTCATATTGATTCCAGTCCAATCCACGGAAACAAGCTGCTTTCCGGGCGCAAGCGTCCCGCTATAGACAGACTTCACGGGAATGCCGATGGCATTCACTAGATCCAAGGAAAGAGACGTGTAATTCTGCAAGGTCAACATCAAGCCGTCTTCAGTACGCGCAATGGAAATCGTGCTGTC
>JBAYFD010000158.1:0-4592 GCA_041667365.1 Fibrobacteraceae bacterium
CGCTTTCGCCTTGTCATTCGAGCCGAGCTGCTGATACACGAGGGCAAGTTTCCAGAGAGCATCCGGAACCGTCGGAACGGCGTCCACGGCCTCCTTCTTCTGATAGCGGTCTTCGAGATCGCCGGTGCGTTCGCCGAATTCGGAAACGAACTGTTCGAGAATCTTCGCGGCAGCCGCATAATCTTTCTTCTCGATCGCGACAGCGGCGCTGCCGTGCATCGCACCGGCCTTGATGAGGGGCGCGGAACCGGCGTTGTCGAGGGACTTCTGATAAAGAGCGGCGGCACCGTCGAGGTCGCCCTGCTGGAACTTGATGTTACCCGTGAGGAGCGCGACCTTCGCGAGGGCGAGCCCGCTCAGCTTGTTCGACTGGAGGAGTCCCTGGAATTCGGAAAGCGCGACATCCTGCTTGCCCTGATAAAGCGCGGAAAGGCCCTTGCCCATCAGTTCCGCCTGCGTGGAATCCGTATCCGTGCGGGAATTCACGAAATGCACGATGAGCGCGATAGCGACCACCACGAGCACGAAGACCGCGACAATCTGCATGCCATGACGCGTGGCGAAATCCTTGAAACTGTTTTCAGGAACTACAACTTCTTTTTCTTCAACATTATCAGACATAAACAAGTCCGCCTTAAAAAGTGTGGCGTGAATATAGCAAAAAAAGGGCGGACGCGCACCCCCGGATATAGAGGCTATCGCCGCATACCGCTCGAATTTCCTTTTTCCGGGCGCATCCCGGGCGCATCCGCGCCCGGGACCGGGCTATATTGCGCTAAGTCGCTCCGCTCCAAGCGCAACGGAGCCGGCGTCCGCATGCGCCGGATGCATCCCGCGCCGTCTCCGCCCGTCCGGGCCACTATCCCTTGTGCGCTTCAGCGCCGCGGTCCTAGTCAGGAGCTATCCGCTTTTTCTAAATTCACAACCGTTAAAAAGACGGAGACAGAAAAATGATGACTTACAAGCAATGGCACGACAACGACCTCACGTTCAACAACGAAATGATGATCTATTTCTGCCAGTGCGACATTCACAGCAATCTGATACTTTCCGAACTTCTACGCATCACGACGGACACCGCCGTTGAAGATTACAACCAGCGCGGGCTTTCTTACGACTTTCTCCGGGATCACGATGCGGCGATCCTCGTCTCCCGCGTCGCATTCAACATCCACCGCATGCCGCAGGCGAACGAGCACATCCTCATCCGCACCTGGGAAGAAACCCCGGAAGCGCTCCAGCTCATGCGTCCTTATGAAATCACGGACATGGACGGAACGCGTCTCGTGAGCGGATACAGCGCCTGGCTTCTGGTGCACCACGCTTCGCACAGAATCATCCGCACAAAAGATTTCACACTCCGCCCGCCCATCACCCGCAAAGAGGAACACGACTGCCCGTACCCCGGCAAGCTCGCACTCCCGGAAAACATTGAATCCCTCGGCGAACATATCATCGGCAACTCCGAAATCGATGCGAACGGACACGTGAACAGTTCCCGCTACGGGGCACTGACCATCGACGCGCTCCCGGAAAAATACGCGGACAAGGAATTCACCGGATTCCACCTCAACTACGTCAAGGAAGCGAAAAAGGGCTCCCCCATCCTTTACTTCGGCGCATTCGACGATGCCGCGAAGAAGATTCTCATCGTCGGCAAACAGGGCGACACCCCCTGCTTCGAAAGCGAACTTCTTTACAAATGAATTACATGGCGTTGACAAGCCGGAGAGGAATCATCGGCGATCTGCGGAATCCTTCCGATTCGTAGAATGCGATCGCGACATCATTATCATGATCCGTCAGCAGCGTGATCCTCAGGCATCCGTTTTCCTTTGCATAGCGGAGACAGGCTTTCAGCAGAGTTCTGCCGTATCCCTTCTTTCTTGACGACTTCTCGATCACCATGTCCTCCAAAAGCGCCACACGACCGCCGAGCGCCGTGCTGACCGTATAAAGCAGGCTCACCATTCCCACGATTCTACCATTCTCCCTGATGACGAGGATCGTCCCCACCGAAGGCGTCGTCAGGATAGCGAGGAGCCCCCGCCTTTGAGCGTCCTCATCGAAACGGAACTCCGCTTCCTGTGTGAACAAGGATTTCAGCAGAAGGACGAGATCGTCCACGCAACTTTCATCGGCAACGCAAATGGAAGAATTCATATTTACCTCGGTCTTTACGGAAAAATACACTATTCGGCACCTCTGAAAATCGACAAGGAACGGGGATGTGGCGCCAGATTCCGAATGGAACTTTGTCACATACGCGGAAAGAAAGATATTTTATACTTCAAGGGATGGGCCTAAAGCACCATCAATGACCTGATCAATGACTTTATAAGAAAAGAGGTTTTATGGAAAAGATACTGATCATCGGCGGCGTGGCAGCGGGGGCAACGGCGGCTGCGAAAGCGCGGCGCATTTCCCCGACGGCGGAAATCACGATTCTGGAGGCGGGCCCTGACGTTTCCTTCGCGAACTGCGGGCTCCCTTATTTCATCGGAGGAGACATCCCGGATCGCTCTTCCCTAATTCTCCAAAGCCCTGAAAGCTTCCAAACCCAATACCGGGTCAAGGTGCTCGTCAATACCCGCGCGGAGAGCCTCGACCGGCACAAAAAACGCGTCATCGCGAAAAATGCGTTGAATGGCGAAGTGCAGGAATTCGAGTACACGAAACTGATCCTCGCCCAGGGAGGGCTGCCCATCCGCCCCGCGCTTCCCGGCGTAGACGACTCCCGCGTCTTCACTCTGTGGACGCTCGGGGACATGGACCGCATCGACAATTTCATCAAGGAAAGGAAACCGAAAACGGCGGTCATCGCCGGTGGCGGATTCATCGGGCTCGAGATGGCCGAGGCGCTCTCGAAGCGGGGTCTCAATGTCCACATTGTGGAAAAGCTCCCGTATGTCATGGGCGTGATGGATCCGGAATTCGCCGGTTTCATTCAAGAAGAACTTCTCGCTCACGGCGTCTCGCTCCACACCGGAGTGGGCGTAACGGGGATAACCCCGGAAGCCGTCCTGATCGAGGGCGATGAAAAGATACCCGCGGATATGGTGCTTCTCTCCATCGGAGTCCGGCCGACCTTGCAGTTCGCGAAGGACGCCGGCCTCGCGATCGGGGAAGCCGGAGGCCTCCTCGTGGACGAATATCTGCGCACGAGCGATCCGGACATTTTCGCCGCGGGGGACATGGTGGAGATAGAGCACCGCGTACATCACGGCAAGGTGCGCATTCCTCTCGCGGGTCCCGCGAACAGGCAGGGACGCATCGCGGCAGAGAACGCGCTGGGAGGCAACCATCCTTATGCCGGAGCGCTCGGAACGTCCGTCGTGAAAGTCTTCGATGCCGTCGCCGGCATGACCGGGCTCTCGCTGAAGGCCGCGAAGAATCTGGGGCTGGATGCCGAAGCCGTGACCGTGCACAAGGAGCATCACACGGCCTACTACCCGGGTGCGCGGCAGGTCTCCGTGCGCCTCGTCTACGACAGGAAAACGGGACGGATCCTCGGCGGCGAAACCGCCGGCTATGCGGGCGCCGACCGCCGCCTGGACGTCATCGCCACGGCCGTGTTTTCCGGCATGACGATTCACGACCTCGCCTCCATTGACTTCGCCTACTCCCCTCCGCTCGGGACCGCGAACGATGTCGTGAACATGACGGCCTTCGCGGCAGAGAACCGGAATTCCGGTTTCAGCCCATCCCTCGCGACCGAGGAACTCGACGCGTTCATCGCCGGAAAATCACCCGTCATCGTGGACGTGCGGGACGATTTCGCCCTTGAGAAGGGAAGCATCCCCGGATCGAAACACATCCCTCTCGAATTTTTAGGGGAAAGCGTTTCGGAGATTCCACAGGGCTCGCCTGTTCTCGTCTACGACGACAACGGGAAAAAGGGTCATCAGGCGCTCCGTCTGCTGCTCGGCCTCGGAAGGACCGACGTGCACTACATCTCGGGCGGGTTCATTTCCGTGGCGCGCCATGCGCGGGCATCCGCGTTCAAGGAGATCCGAATCAAGTCCGCACCGGTCGTCCCTCACGGGGAATCGCGCGCCGCTGAATCCGGACGGGAACCGGATCCCGAAAAGCGTCCGGCCGGAAAAGCGAAGGAGAATATGACGCCAGCGGGCAAGAACGCTGCACTGGTCATCGACGTGCGCACGCCGCGGGAATTCGCAAGGGGCGCCTACCCCGGAGCGATCAACATTCCTCTGGACGAGCTTGCGGAACGCATCGGGGAACTCGGCGGAAAGGACCGCGACATCACTTTATACTGCGCATCCGGAGCGCGTAGCGCCTATGCCGCAAGGCTGCTCAAGGAACGCGGTTTCACACGGATCACGAACGGCGGCGGCATCATGCAGATGATGCGGGGGAAAAAGATCACCTTCCGGGAGCGCCTGCATCTATTGTTCCCCTGAGCTGAACAGGATCCAAAAAAGCGCGCCGCTTAATTGCCGCATCAATAAAGGCAGGATGAACAACGGAGCGCCCTTTCGGCATTCGCCACGTCCAGAAGAAGATCCAGAAGTAAGCGTTCCCGGCAAGGCCCGGTGCGCTCCAGAGCATAAATCTGCGCATTCGCAGAA
>JBAYFD010000159.1:0-4535 GCA_041667365.1 Fibrobacteraceae bacterium
GAACTCGCCTGCGCCACGGAGCCCTCGGCGGAAGCCAGCGCATTCCGCAGATTCTCCCGCTTTTCCGCGAGCACAGAGCGTTCCTCATCCGCCATCCGCGCGGCAAGGAATTCATCGTCCGATGCAAAACCGTTCAAGGAACGGGCTTTTTCAAACGAAGCCTTCTTTTGTGCGCAACCGGCAGTTCCAGATTTCACGGAGGCGGACAGAGTATTCCATCTTCCCTGGAGCCCATCGCACAGGGATCGCGCGGCATCGCGCGTTTTAATGGAGCGCTCCAGATCCGTTTCCAGAGCTCTGATCTTTTCCGCAAGCGCCTGTTTTTCCGCTGCCACGGCTTTATCGCCGAACTTTTCACGGCGTTCCGCACGGAGTTTTTCCAAAGCATCCTTTGCAGCCGCTAAAGCCTGCGCCGCATCCGCAAGCGTTTTTTCCGCAGCGGAAATATTTTCCGCGAGTTTCTCTGCCGCAGAGTGCAAGCCGCTCAGCGTTGTTTCCAGCGAATGCGCCTTGTCCAGGGACGTCCGCCACGTATTTTTCCGGACTTCGAGCTGCAGCAGAAGCGCTTCGGCGTCTTCCACACGGAACGCGGAGAACCACGGCACCATTCCCGTCGCCAGTTTTCTCCCGAATTCCGAAATCCGGCCTTCGGATCTCGTTACATTCTCCAGGCACGCATCGAGAGCCGCCTTCGCAGCATTAAGCGATTCCCTGCCATGCGAAAGCGATTCCTGACAGGCGTCCCGCGATGCACGCGCAGCGGAGAAATCCTCGCTGCACTTTTTCAAAACGGCAAAAGAGCTTTCAATGGCATCCTCGGCTACAGACAAATTCCACGGGCGCCACGCCGCGGCGAGGGCCGATTCCTGCGCTTTAGCGGAACCAGTCATTTCGTTAAGCGAGGACTCCGCCTGCTTCAAATTATTCTGTATGTCTTCCAGTTTCGCTTTCGCGACATGGGAAGCCATATCCGCCTGCCGCTCCTTATCCGCAAGCGCATTCAACTGCGAAGCGAGAGCGCTCGCGGTTCCAAGTTCCGACGCACCGTCGCAGGAATCCGAAGGATGCTCACGGGATCCGCACACGGGGCAAGGTTCGCCCGCCTTCAAATGCGAACGCAACGCCGCCGCGATCTTCGGAAGCCCGTCCGCTTCCAGGGCGTTCTTTTCCGCCGTCGCTTTTTCAAGCGCGGCATCCGCCGAGGCGAGTTCCTTTTCCGCAGCGGACGCTTTACTTTCCCAGGCCGATTTTTCTTTCCCGGCTTTAGAGCTGTCCTTGCGCGCCTTGAGCAGAGTGTCTTTCAGCGTTTCGAACCGGCTCACTTCCTGCGTCAATTTTTCATCCTGCGCATGCTCTTTCAGATACGAGTCGCTTCCGGCGAGTTTTTCCGTTTCCGCTTTCAGAGCTTTTTCCGCCGCGGCAAGCGCAGCCTCCGCGGACTTCCGTTTTTTCCGGAGCGTGCCAAGTTCCGCCTGCTCTTTCCTGAGCTCGCGCGCTTCTTCCTGTAACCGGGACAAGTCATCCGAGAGCGAACCGTCCGCCGGATGTTCTCCCTGATACTTCTCTTCGGCGGTGTGCGCCTTCTGGGTTTCCGTCAGCTCCTCAGCATTCTTCCGCAATGCAGCGCGGTGCTTTTCAATCGTCGTTTCCGCATCCGTTTGGGCTTTCTGCTTTTCCTGCGCACTCCGGTCCGCAGCGGCGATCTTCTGATCCAAAGCGGAAATGGCGTCCCAGATAGGTTCCTGTTCCGCGCGGAGGCGCTTCCCCTCCTCGCACTGCGCACTTATCGCTTGCAGTTCTTTTTCTGCCCCGAAGAATTTCTCTTTCTCATCGGCAAGTTTTTTCTCCGTTTCCGCCTGTTCCCGCCTATCCGCGTCCAGATTCTTCTGCGCTTCCGCAAAAAATTTGTACGCGGATTCCACTTTCAATGCGCGCTCCGCGACATCCAAGCGTTCCGCCTGCAGTGCGAACTGTCCTTTTTCCACCAAGGCAATCTGCTGCTTTGTGCGGGCATCGTCAAGGTTTTTCTTCGCTATGGCCAGGGAATCCAGCCAGTTCAGCTGATCTACGAGTTCCGCCTGTTCCTTGTCAAAATTTTTCTGCTTCGCGGAAAGGACACCGATATCCGCCTTAGCCGCCTCGTACTTTTCCGTATCCAGCAATTGAGCGCACGCCGCGATTTCTTCCTGTTTCGCATCTAAACGTTCTTTTTCGTGCTTCGCGCGTTCATAAACTTTCTGCGCTATAAGACGATACTTTTCACTGCCGGTGAGTTTTTCAAGAATCGCGGAACGCACTTCCGAATTGCTTTTAACGAACTCGCTGAACGCTCCCTGCGCAAGCAGAATGGACTTGGTGAACTGCGCATAATCAAGGCCCAGGATTTCCGCCGTAGCCGTCGCAAGTGCAGAACGCCCTTTAAGATCAGGCAAAGCGACCCAGTCATCATTCTCTTTTTTCTCTATGGCACAATCATAGTCGCCAAACTCTTCCGTCCCTTTTCTTTTCCCTCGCGTAACGGTTTTCAGGGACTGCTCCCAATGCGAGCGATAAACGCCTTTGCGGCACTCATACGTGACCCGGGCAAAACAGGACTTCATCCCTTTCGTCATCACCTGATTGTCACTCGTGATTTCGCCCTGGCGAGGCGTCTCGCCATACAATCCGAGACATATCGCATCGAGAACGCTCGACTTGCCCGCGCCCGTGGGCCCGGTGATCGCGAAGAACTCGTTGTTTTCCGCGAATGCGGACGCCGTAAAATCAAGCGTCCACTTGCCGGCGAGCGAATTGATGTTCTCGAATTCCAGCTTCAGAATTTTCATTACCCCTCCTCCCCGCCGTTCAACTGATTCAAGATTTCCTCATACAGCGGCAGGAATTCTTTATACATCGCGTCCACTTCAGCATCCGCCGCACCATCCGCAAACGCCGTGTGCTTGATAAGCAAGCGGAAAACGCTGTGTTCATCGATGTCCTTGACGTTCGATACATCCTGCGATGTGAGCGAGCGACACGGAAACACCACGGAATCCACTCGATAACGCAAAACCACGAACGGAGCATCCTTCACGACATTTTCAAGTTCAACACGGAGATTGTGCCGCGCCCCGGCATTAAGCAAAAGATCAACATAAACAAGCGGAGTTCCGGGCTTTCTGGAAAGTTCCGCTTTCAATGCGGCAAGTCCTTCCTTAAGCCGTTCAAAATCGCCGGCGATGCGAACGAAGGCGATCGTCTGCGGCACAGGAAGTTCCTCGACGGAAACCATTGCGTTCTCAAGCGAAACGAGCAGTGTAGAATGCCCCAGTCCCGCCTCGTCAAAGCCCAACACGAACGGCGAACCGGAATAGCGCACACATTCCCTTCCGCCCACGCGGCAGGCGCGGTGAATGTGACCGAGCGCAACGTAGGCGAATCCCTGCGGGAACACGTCCGCCGGAACCTGACCCAGGTTCCCGATGATTTCACGCACGCCGTCGTCCGCGTTCTTCACGCGTTCGATCCCGGCGGCATACAGGTGTCCCATAGCGATCAGAGGGATGTCACGTCCGGCGCGGAGAGCATCCGCAAGCTCATAGACCTTCGCATACAGTTTGCGCAGGCCCTCCACGGAATCGTCCCCGAACATATTGCGGAGCTCCGATTCGCGCACATAAGGCACGGCGGCGCAGATTCCAACAACAGAGCCGGAAGCGCCGCGGAGTTCGAAAACAATGCTTCCGAGGTCTCCGGCATTCTTAGGAAGCCCGCCTACGACTTTCACGTTCAGCGCATCCAGCACGTCCTTCGGGGCGTCCAGCCGCGCCGCCGAATCGTGATTTCCGCCCGTGACAATGACATTTCTGCACGGAGTTCCCTGAAGCGACGCGAGGAAGCGGTAATACTGATGCTGCGCCCAGGAGGGCGGATTCACCGTGTCGAAAACATCGCCGGAAATAAGCAAAGCCTCCGCCCCGCTTTCCACGATCTGCGCCCGGAGCGAGTCCAGAAACGCCTGCGATTCCGGGGAGCGGTCGATGTCGTGAATCGAATTTCCCAAATGCCAGTCCGACGTATGAATAAGCTTCATAAAGCTCCTATTTTTGCAACTAGGCGAATATAGCAATATTCAAATGACAAAAATTGGCATTATAAATGGACGCATGGAACTTGTCAAAAAGGGAAAAAACATATATATGGCAATGATACACATCGCAATTTCCCCGGACAACAGAAACGCCTGCGGAAACAAGACTTTCGAAATAGCGTCCAAACCGGGGAACGGTTGGCATGTATGGATGAACAAACGCCTCACGTTCCAGATAAACGGATCCTCCGTGGACCGCGACGTGGACGCGGTGCTCTACCATAAAGAACATGGGCTGAGAAAGTCGAACCGCGCGACATCTGCGCCATATCGTTGAAAAGCCAAAAGCACTCCGCCATCGCCGACATGGACGGCGATACATTCAGCTGGTGCGTCACGGAGAACAAAGAACTTTCGGAGACGAAAGTGAACATCGTCTCCGTCTACCGTTTCAAGGGACTGGACC
>JBAYFD010000160.1:0-4523 GCA_041667365.1 Fibrobacteraceae bacterium
AGAGGGAAAAGTAAACGCATCCATGCCAAAGATAAAAAATCAGATCCGGGGGGAAAAGCGATGCCGGATTGAAAAATAGATTTGGTCCGCCTTGTCCTTTGATAAAAATTTTATTTTATCGTCCGGGCTGCAATGTATGCTATCGACAGAAAATGAAAGCGTCGCCCGCCCGATTAACACCATCAAGAATTTCTGATTATAATAAAATCACTGCTCGTTTCAGGAACCGTTCTCTTTCTCTGTTCCTGTGCCAGTTACATTCCGCCCGCGGATTCTCAGTTTTCCTGCAACAACGTCTAACAGGCAAAGTCTCATTGACGGGTAATGATCTGAAGCATTCCGCGACGGGCTACTGCCGCGCGGGAATGAAACAGAAAAATTTTGAATATTTTTATGACGGTCAGCATTATATGACGGTCAAGTATAAAGATAACGTGGAAACGAGATGCTCCTGCCTGAATGAGCGCGGCAAGTGGTATCCGACGTCGGAGATGGAATGCCGCAAGCGTCACGGCCATCTGTAACGTAGTCATACCATGAGGGCCGGGCCTGTCTCCGTGTCCTTGTTGTTTTTGTATTTAAACTTTTTGAGCAAGCAGTGCGGAATCCGCTTGCGGACTTGAATAAAGCACGAAAGACGAGGTACTCTCCCCGTGACAAAGGAATCCGGCATGGCGTCCGGAGCGCTTGCGCGCGAAACGGGAAAAGCCTCGTCTTTTCGTTTAACGGCTCCGTCAGCGCGGGAACTTCTCCGCAGGGCTCCTTCCAGGAATACCGATTCTAAGAATCCGCACTTCGGTCAGGTGACCCGGAAAAATTCAGCAGTGCTTCCGGAGACACTTTGTGGAACGCCGTCTTTTTTCAGAGCCCCGTTCTTTTGTGGAGCTCCGTTTCTTTTTGGAGCTCCGTTCTTTTCCGGTTTTTCGCTTTTTTTGGAGCGGACGTTCCTGATTCTTCGCTAAATCAGCCTTCCGCCGCGGCTTCCGTCGCTTCGTCGGAGGGACTCTCGGAGGAGGCGACGCCTTCTTCGCCGTTCAGCGTGAAGAGATGCACGTCCTTCATGCGACTGCGGATCTGTTCTTCGACGGTTTTGCAGATTTCCGGGTTGCTCTTGAGGAACATCCGCGCGCCTTCGCGTCCCTGGCCGATGCGTTCGCCGTTATAGGAGAACCACGAGCCGCTCTTCTCGATGATGTCGAGTTCCACGCCGAGGTCGAGGATGGAGGCTTCTCTGGAAATTCCCTGCCCGTACAGAATGTCGAATTCGCACTGGGTGAAGGGAGCCGCGACTTTGTTCTTCACGACCTTGACGCGGGTGCGGTTGCCGATGACCTCGTCGCCGTCCTTGAGCGCGGCGATGCGGCGGATGTCGAGACGTAGCGTCGCGTAGAATTTGAGCGCATTACCGCCGGTGGTCGTTTCGGGGTTGCCGAACATGACGCCGATCTTCATACGAAGCTGGTTGATGAAGATGAGGCAGGTGTTGGACTTGGAAATGATGCCGGTGAGCTTGCGGAGAGCCTGGGACATGAGGCGCGCCTGGAGACCGACGTGGTTATCGCCCATTTCGCCGTTGATTTCCGCTTGGGGCACGAGGGCCGCGACGGAGTCGATGACGATGATGTCGATAGCGCCGGAGCGCACGAGCGTTTCCGCGATGTCGAGGGCCTGTTCACCCGTGTCCGGCTGGGAGACGAGGAGCTGCTCGATGTTCACGCCGAGTTTGCGGGCGTAGGCCGCGTCGAAGGCGTGTTCCGCGTCGATGAATGCAGCGACTCCGCCGAGTTTCTGCGCTTCCGCGATCGCGTGGAGAGTGAGAGTCGTTTTGCCGGAAGATTCCGGCCCGTAGATTTCCACGATACGGCCGCGGGGGTACCCGCCGACGCCGAGCGCCATGTCGAGCTGGATGCAGCCGGTCGGGATGACGGGAATGTTTTCCGCGGGCTGGCTTCCGAGCGCCATAATGGAGCCTTTGCCGTAGTTCTTTTCGATCTGGGCGATCGCCGCTTCCACGGCTTTTGCTTTTTCACCCGTGAGGGCGTTGCCGGTGGGTTGGGTCTGAGCGGTTTTCTTTGCCATAGTCTTATTCTCCGATGATTCTTTTTGTTTGTTTACTGAATGAATATATAAAATACTGCACTAAAGTGCAAGTGCTTTTTTGTTTAGGATAGCGAGCCGTAACTGGTTCAGGACCCTGTATGCGCTTTTTTCGCGTACCTGGGCTCTGTCGCCCGGGAATATTTCGCTTTCCGCGAATGTCCCATACGGTGTTTTCACCGCCATCCAGACAAGGCCTACCGGCGTTTCGGACGTGCCGCCGCCGGGGCCGGCGACTCCCGAGGTCGCGACCGCCCACGGGCAGCCGAACGCTTCGGAAGCTCCTTCGGCCATGGCGCGGACCACAGGTTCGCTCACGGCCCCATACTTATTTAAAATAGATTCCGGAACGCGCAGCAGGGTACGCTTGATTTCGTTCTGGTAGGCGACGATTCCGCCTTCGAAGACGTCCGAGCTGCCGGCTTCGCTCACCATTTCCGAGGCGATGAGTCCGCCCGTGCAGGATTCCGCGGAAGTCATCTTTTCACCTTTCGCGCGGAGCAGATCCATGATGACCTGCACCATGTTCTTCCCGTCGCGGGAGACGATGACTGATTCATCGCCGAGCGCCTTTTCGAAAGCGGCCTGCACTTTGCCGAGGAGTTCTCCGGATTCGTGCGTATAGATGCGGAACACGATGGCGTCCTTGACGGGGAGGCTCGACCAGGACGTTTTGCCGAAATCCACGGTGCGGATGATTTCCTCGAGGCGCGCTTCCGAAATGCCGGAGAGGCGCGTTTCGCGGGTATAAAGCCTGGGTGCGCCGAGGGAATGGAGCCACGGGGCGATGTGGCGGTCGAACATCACTTTCGCTTCGGAAGGCACTCCGGGAATGGTGAAAAGAGTGATGCCGTCCTTGGTGACGCGGAATCCGGGCGCAGTCCCTACGGGATTGTCGAGAACGGTGGCGCCTTCCGGAATGTAGGCCTGTACGCGGTTCATTTCCACGTAAGGCTTTCCGCGGCTGGCGAACCAGTCCTTGATGTGCTCTTCGCATTCCGGGTGGTAGACGAGCTTGAGGCCGCAGGTCTTCGCGACGAGTCCGCGAGTCTTGTCGTCCGAGGTGGGGCCGAGTCCGCCGCCGATGATCACAGTGGTGATTCCCGCGCTCCGGATCATCTCCCAGGCGGCGTCCCAGGCTTCGGCGGAGTCGGGGAGCGTCACGCGGTATGCTGTGTCAAAGCCGAGCTCGCGGAGCCTTCCAGAGATCCAGTGCGCATTTGTATTGAGCGTGAAGCCCTGCGTAAGTTCCGTGCCGAGGCAGATGACTGCGATTTTGTTTTTCGTCTGATTCATTTCGTTTCCTTCAACGACGATAAAACTAGAATATCATTTTGACAAATTCTGTCAATTTTGTCTTTGTCCCGGAAAAACGTCCGTTCAGGACGCCCGCCGGGCCGTCCAAAAGTAGTTTTTCCGTCCGGTTTTGTTATTTTTGCGCGCGATGTCCTATTTCCGCCGGTTGTCCTTATGCATCCTTTTCATCCTCGCCCTTTGCGGCGAGGGCTTCTGCGATGCGGTGATCGTCAAGGGCAAGACGGGCATAGAATCCATCGACACGCTCCCCACTTATGAATGGGACGTCGCCACGGCGCATAAATCCCTTGCGGCGACGATGCTCTGGAGCATTCTTCCGGGCGGGGGGCAGTTTTATACGGGGCATTATATCCGCGGCGGGTTCATCACGGCGATTGAACTCGGACTTACTTATGAAGTCTTTTTCAATCAGGAAAATCTGCAGCGGAAGCGCTTTGACCAGGCGAAGGAATTCCAGGATTCCGTCGCCGTCTACACCCGCCGAATGCTTGATTCCCGGGACAGTCTTAAAACGTATCAGAGCAGGCGCAATGATTATGCGGAGCGCATCCGCGAACTGAGCGACAAGAAAATCGAGTCGGAGGACTTGCGAAAGTCCGAACTCGCCTGGCTTGTCGGGCTTCAGGTCTATGGAATGTTCGATGCTTATGGAATATGGGTGAACGACCGGGGGCATTCCGTGGAGCGCCGGGATATCAAAGGCGCTCTCTACCGGGCGCTCGTTCCGGGCTGGGGGCAGATGTACAATCAGGAGTACGGCAAGGCGGGCCTGCTGTATATGGGGCTCTTCGGCGCCGCGGTGAGCATCGGGTCGCGTCAGCATGTGATTAATTATTATCTGGACCGCAAGCACGCGCTCGAAGCGGAAAACTCCTCGGGCGATGAACTGGATGCCATTTCCGAGCAGATCCTTTATTACCGCAAGAACAGGAACCAGTACATCTGGGGCATCTCGTTAATTTATATGTACTCCATCGCGGACGCCGTGGTGGATGCGATGCTTTCCGATTTCGATAACCCGGCGCATCTTGCGCTTCTGCCGGGACTTGACGGCGGGTTCCGCGCCGCGCTGAGCGTCGATTTCTAAGTATTTTATTGCCCTTGCCGGG
>JBAYFD010000161.1:0-4469 GCA_041667365.1 Fibrobacteraceae bacterium
AATGCCGTGAATGAACTTTTTCCCGGCGATACGTCCTCCTCGGCTTCGGTGACGGTCAAAGATGAAATTCTTCTCCGTGACGGGAGCTTCCATCTGGATACCGTTTCCGTCTATCTGGATTCCGTCTTCTCGGATCCGTACAACTATCCGCGCCGTTCACCCGGGGACTCCGGAGTGGTGCGCGTCCTCGACTCTTTAAAAGAAACGGACTACGCGTATCGGTTTATGGCCGCTTCCTGCAAACAAATTCACGATTCCTGCAAGACTGTCGCTGATACGGCATGGCCCTCGTCCTGGAACGCTTCCGATACGGCCCTCGTTTCTTTGCGCCTGACATGCGTTCAGGACACGTCTGCGGATTCCCTCACGTACTGCCTTTCCGCGAACTGGGTGAACGACTCCACGGATCTGAGCGATTCCGTTTATACGCATAAAGATACGACCTGGTATTCGACGGACTATTATTTTGAAAAAATTCCGGAATGCGCTAGCGTCAACCGCGGAAATTTCTCATCGGCATCTAATGCCGGGCGCTATTTCACCGCGTACCGCGAACTTTTCACGCCGGCTTCCGGCGAAACGTCCTGCGGCCCTTCCGCCCTTCCGGGGTGGGTGTTCGTGAATCTGACCTCCGACAAGGAACTGCTGGATTCCACTGCCGCAGAAACGGTTCTTTCCGCCTGGAAGAACGCTTCGGTGGGGAAGACGGAGGAACAGAATGATGAGGATGAAAAATGAAGATTACAGATAAAGTTTTGCCGCTTCTGATGACGATGGGCGACCCGAATGGCGTTGGCCCTGAGATCTGCCTCAAGGCGCTCGCGAAGCCTTTGAAAAACGTGACGCGCCCCGTCGCTATCGTCGGCGATTTCGACGTTCTCCGCGCCGCGGCTCTTCTCCTCGGGATCAAAAGGAATCTTGTGCTTGTCGAAAATCCGGAAGACATCCGCTTCGCGGTGAAGTTCGGAATTCCCGTGTGGGAAGCTGGAATCAAAATGGAAGAGCAGGTTTCCCCGGGCAAAGTCACGCGCAAGGCGGGCAAGGCGAGCATCGGCTGGGTCCGCGCCGCAACGCAGGCCGTACTTGATAAACGCGCCGCGGCGATCGTCACGGCTCCGCTCTGCAAGGAAGCCGTGGAGCATACGGTTCCTGGCTTTCAGGGACATACGGAATACATCGGCGCGATGTGCGGCGATTCGCACCCTGTGCTCGCTCTTGTGAACGGGGACTGGGTTGTCGCTCACGTGAGTACGCACGTCGCCCTCCGCGATGCCTGCGATCTCGTGAAGGTCCCGCGCATTCTCAAAGTGGGAACGCTCCTCGATGATTTTCTCCGCCGCTACAAGGGCCTGGCTCATCCCAGGATCGGCGTCGCCGGGCTCAATCCCCACGCCGGCGAACACGGACTTTTCGGCGATGAGGAAAGCCGGGAAATCGTTCCCGCGGTAAAGAAACTCCGCCAGAAGAAAATCGATGCGGCGGGACCGCTTCCCGGCGATGTCGTTTTCCCGCAGCTCCGCGCCGGGACATTCGACGGCGTCATCGCCATGTATCACGACCAGGGGCACATCGTCACCAAGACGATGCTTTTTGACCTCGGCAAGAAGCGCCGGACCTGTGGCGTGAATACGACTCTCGGACTTCCGGTGGTGCGCACGAGCGTCGATCACGGAACGGGTTTCGACATCGCGTGGAAAGGCATCGCGGATGAACATTCCCTCCTCGACGCGCTTTCACTCGCGGATATCCTTACGAGGGACAGATGATCGAATATTCTTTCGCTTTGTCCATCCCCGTAGCGGATCAGGATTGCATTATAAATTCGGGGATTTATCAGGACTGGCTCAAAAGCGTCGCAGATAAATTTGTAGTTAAAGCGGTGCGCTTTGACTCCGTGGATTACTTTTCCAAAAAGCACGTTCCGCTCTTCATCAAGCTCACGGCGACGGCGACTCTTCCCGACGGAAAGCCCGTCCACGGAATCGTCCTTGTCCGCGGAAATGCGGTGGGCGTCCTCGTCGTGCTCCGCTGCGGCGGAAAACCGTATCTGCTCCTGGTGGATCAGCCCCGTTTCCCGATAG
Organism: Fibrobacteraceae bacterium; assembly: GCA_041667365.1. Taxonomy (GTDB): domain Bacteria; phylum Fibrobacterota; class Fibrobacteria; order Fibrobacterales; family Fibrobacteraceae; genus JBAYFD01. The sequence continues at coordinate 2,082 of JBAYFD010000161.1, forward strand.
GCGAGGCCCATTCGCTGGAAATCCCGGCGGGCATTCTCGACTGGTCCAGGGATTACCGCAAGGTCGCGCTCTCCGAACTCAAGGAAGAGGCGCTCATGGATGCGGATGACGGCGAACTCATCGACCTCACGGGCTTCTGGCATGGAGCGGGCGTCGCCGGATTCGCCGGAAGCTGCGGACTCCTCGATGAACGCATCCGCCTTTATGCGATCGAGCGGGAGGTCTCCGAACAGGAACTCCGCGCCTTGGGCGACCGCACTCAGGAATATATGGACGAGAATGAATGGATCAAGACGCGCGTCTATCCTTACGAGGAGGCCGCGCATAAATTCATTGACGGAAAAAATCTCATCGCGCTCTTCATGTATGAGCGTTGGCTCAGCGCGCAGGGCCGTACACTTTGATTAAATTTTTATTTTCACGGAAAAAGCGGTCCATGCGGACCGCTTTTTCATTGCCGGGAGCAGACTTTATTTCTTAGCCGGATACATCTTGTCGAGGAGCGCTTTTAGCTGATCCATGTGCGCATCGGAGAGATCCGGGAAGCGGTAGAACGTCCCGTTCTTGTTTACGACAAAAACGACGGGAACGTAACCTGTGCCGTATTCCGGCCCGAACTTCGTGCTGCCGTCCTGGAAAATAGGAATGCTCGCGTTCAGCTGGTCCATGAACAGCCGGACATCGTTCTTTTTGATGGAACCGCCGATGGAAATTCCCATGCCGGTGAGTCCGCGCGGTTCATAAGATTTAATCAGGCTCTGGATGGGCGGAAAGTGAGCCTGGCAATGCGGACATTTGGGGCTGAAATAAAAAATAAGGATGCCTTTCCCGCCGAAGTGGCTGAACAGCATTCCGGGGTCGCTTATTCCAGAAAGCGGCAGGGAAAAATCCATTTTCATCGGATTCCCGTTGGCGTCTTTCATAAGTTCGGGTGCCGCCGCTTCTTTCTGAGCCTGCTGCGCAAAGGTTGCCGTTGTCGCGAAAGCGATGGCGAGTAATGTTGAAATGAATTTCATAAATACTCCTGAATGGCAGTAAAATACAATCTGTAAGTTAAAAAGGCGAGTTTGTAATGTAGCATCTTCCTTACGGACGGAGTCTGTTCGGAAGCCGTGGGAACGCTTCTGTCTCGCGCACGTGCGGAAGCCCGCAGATCCACGCGACCGCGCGCTCTATTCCCAGGCCGAAGCCGGCGTGGGGGACGGAACCGTAGCGGCGGATGTCGAGGTACCAGGAATAGGTCGCCGGAGCGAGTCCCTGGGCGCGGAGCGCCGCTTCGAGGACGCCGAGGTCTTCTTCGCGCTGACCGCCGCCGATGATTTCCCCGTAGCCTTCCGGCGCGAGGACATCCACGTTGCGCGCGATTTTCGGATTCTTCGGGTCTTTCTTCATATAGAAAGGCTTGATGGCGATGGGGTAGCCGTACACCATTACCGGCCGGTCGAACTTCCCGCTGACGACGGTCTCGTCCGCGCCGCCGAAATCGTCGCCCCATTTAAACTGCGCGCCGGAATCCTGAATGATCTTCACCGCTTCCGTGTAGGTGATTTTGGGGAACGGACCTGCGACGACCGCTTCAAGCGGTTTCGTGTCGCGTTCCAGGATCCGGAGTTCGATTTTGCAGCGCTCGAGGATGCGGCGGACGATGGCCTGCACGAGTCCTTCCGCGAGCTCCATATCTCCGTTGAGGTCCATGTAGGCGACTTCGGGCTCCACCATCCAGAATTCGGTGAGGTGGCGCCGCGTGTTAGAATTCTCGGCGCGGAACGTGGGACCGAAGCAGTAGGAACGCCCGAACGCTTCGCACGCCGCTTCCATATAGAGCTGTCCGCTCTGGGAAAGGAATGCGTCCTCTTCGAAGTACTTGGTCTTGAAAAGCGTGGTGGAGCCTTCGCATTCGTTCGCTGTGAAAATCGGAGCGTCCACGAGGGTGAAATCGTTGTCGTCGAAGTAATGGCGGATGGCGGTCACGATCTGGTGACGTATAGTGAGAATGGCGTGCTGGCGCGGGCTCCTGATCCACAGGTGGCGGCGGTCCATCAGAAAATCGGTGCCGTGTTCCTTGGGCGCGATGGGATAGTCTTCGGTCCTGGAGACGAGTTCCACATGATCCGCGAGAATCTCGACGCCGAGGGGCGCCTTGTCGTTCGGGGTGACTTTGCCCGAGACGCGGATGGCGCTTTCCTGCGGAAGATGGCGGATGAGCTCGAAGTCTTCGGGCGGGACGTCCTGCGCCCCGGCGACGACCTGAATGAAGCCGGTGCCGTCCCGGAACTGAATGAAACAGACTTTGCCGGAGCCGCGCACGCGCATCGCCCAGCCTGCGAGATCCACGTGTTCCCCGATTTTTCCCGGGGTATGGCGGATATAAGTTTTCTGAAGCATGCG
>JBAYFD010000162.1:0-4465 GCA_041667365.1 Fibrobacteraceae bacterium
GTGTTCATCGCGTCCCCGTGGTAGGCCATCTCGCTTCCGAAATTGCCGACTTCCGTGATGATGACCTTGCCGCAGTGTGCCGCCGCCTTGAATTCGGGATGCACCCCGTATTCGTCGTCAAAATTTTTAGCGGTGCGCGCGAAGCATTCTTTCAAGTCATGGAAGCAGAGCAGGACGCGCGGCTTCCGGAGACAGCTTTTGACCGGCCAGGTAAGGAAAACGCCGTCACCGGCGATCTGATAGATTTCGCCCCAGTTTTCCTCGCAGCAGTTGGAAAGCAAGTGGTAATAGTCCATGAGAAAATGGCTGTATCTCAGGTTTCCTAGTTCTTCCGCAAGCTGCGTGGAATGGCGTAGGTCCACGAACATGAATATCCGGTCTTCTTCTTTGGGTTCCTGGTACTTGCCGAGGATTGCATTTATAAAAACGCGGGAACCATGCTTTTTGTGAACGGAGCGGACGAACGTAATGATGTATCCGCCGCAGAAGGCGAAAATCATGAACGCCTGGATGTCGGGGTTCTGGAAACTGCTACGGATATTGGAAATGCTTTCTTCATTGATCAGTTCCCCGCTGAAATCCAGGCTCCAGGCGAGAATGCAGAGCACGATGTTGGTGACGATCGTTGAAATGAAATAGAAAGAGCGGACGATGAGCGCCGCCCATACGGGGCGGTGGTCTTTGTCGTCCTGGAGGATGACGACGTCATAAATGCCGTGAGAGAGGCCGATGAGCAGCGAAAACTGGAAAAAATTGACATATAGGGCGGGATCGAGCAGATGTACCGTGCCGTAGAAATGCAGCCCTAGAAACAGGTAGTCCAGTAGGAACCAGCATATAATATAAAAGGTGATGGACTTCAGTTTTCTTTGAGTGATTCGTGACATAGAGCGGGCGCTAATGAAGGAAAAGAGGAAGGCTCCACAGCATTAGGACAATGAAAATTTCTTTAAATGACTCCCCGAATAAAATGGTGGATACGAGAATCAGGACGATTGCGGACAGCACGAAAAAAATGAAGGTCGGAAACTTCTTTTTTAATGTTTCTTTCAGCGTGTGAGACGTGTTGTGATGCACGGAGGTAATATAATAAAAGAGTATCGGGATAGTGCGCTTTTCCTTTTAAGGTTCTAGATTTGCGGCAATGACAGGCCTTTATATTCACGTTCCGTTCTGTCGCAAGGTTTGCGATTACTGCGATTTTTCCGTTCAGTCGGTTCCGGGTAGACTGTATCCTGAATACGTGGATCTGTTGCTCCGCGAAGCGGAACTGCGGCTGCGGGGGCGTCGTTTTTATACGTTTTACCTCGGCGGCGGCACTCCGTCCGTTCTTCCGGCGGAACTTCTGCAAAGGCTTTTTTCGGGCCTGGCGCGTCTTGGCGTCCGTTTCGGGGATATGAAGGAACTCACGATGGAAATGAATCCGGAGTCCGCATCTCCAGACAGGCTTGCCGTCGCCATGGATTCGGGAATACGGCGGTTCAGTCTTGGACTTCAGACGCTGGATGATGAATTGCTGAAGATGGTGGGCCGTTCTCATTCGGTGAAGACGGGTATGGCGGCCCTGGAACGTTTGCTTTCCCTTGTGCCCCGGGGAATACGCGTAAACGCCGATCTGATGTTCGATCTTCCGGGGCAGACTCTCTCCGGTTTTGTTTCGGATGTCCGCCGCATCGCGGGATCGGGAGCGGGGCATATAAGCGTCTATGGCCTTACGGTTTCTCCGCATACGGTTCTTGGAACGCGGGTGCGCAAGGGAGAACTGAAAATTTCAGAAGATCTTTACCCGGAGATGTACCGCGCCTGCGTCTCGGAGCTTGAGCAGGCCGGCTTTCATCGGTACGAGGTCTCCAACTTCGCGAAGCCCGGCGAGGAAAGCATCCACAATCAGAATTACTGGGACCGCGGAGAATACCTTGGCCTCGGTCCCGGTGCCCATTCCTTTGAAGGAAACGTCCGCAGCGCCGGTCCTTCCCGCTATGCGGAATGGCGCCGCTGGGTCGGGTCGGGGTGCCCGTCGGGCGGCTTCGCGCTCGATACGCTTGGAAAAAAGGAACGCGTTACGGAAATCGTGTGGCTCTCGCTCCGGCAGGCGAAGGGCCTCGACCTTGATGCACTTTTTAAAACCGAAGGCGTTTCCGTGCCTATGAACGCCGTTGATTGTTTGTGCGCAAAGGGCTGGATCTCCGCCCGCGGGTCGCATTTATGCCTCGCCGGCGATGGCTGGCTGATGATGGACTCCGTAGTGAATAGTCTGTTACCATCGGATTTCCGGGAATAATTATTCCACGTTGGAACATCCAAGTTGAGCTATCGTCCGCCGTTTGGCGGTTTCTTTTCAAACATTATTGCGTGATCCCACTTGCTTGTCTCGTTTAAGTCACAAAAATCTGTTTTTTTTGTCGTGTTTTGATCTATTTTTACATAGCGATGTTTTCTTAGTAATAGTAAAGAGGATGATATGATTGGTGCTTTTTTTAATCATACGTTGGCAAAATTGCCGCTTGCCGTTCTTGTCTGTGGAATGGCGGCGTTTGCTGATATTGATTGCACCGTGGCGGATCTCTCCGCCTTGTCTTCTTCCGATAGCGCCGCCGTTGTTAACTATTGCCGTTATGGAATTGTCAACACTTCTGCGGGTCTAGCCGTTTATACGCACCCGGATACAACGCCCGCCCAGCGGAAATACGCGTATCCGAACAGCCTGTTTTACCTGTATTCCCTGAAGGACGATTCTCTTTCTACCATGGAGAAATGTTCTGCCAATACGGATGATTCCTTGAATTGCAGGAACGCCGCCTCGGATAGCGTCTTCATTCTCCGGAACGGCACGGCAGTCAATTCCGGAGCGAAGGATTCCGTCGTCAACGTCTCTATTTCCGCGGCTTACCCGCTTTACAATGCCGCGATAGGCGTGCTGACGACTCCCGAGGGAAGCCCGGAAATTGCGCGCTACTACAATTTTTATCTCCCGGAAATCCGGTATCTGGACTCAGCAGGGAACTCTATCACCAAGGAAAGCGCACTTAATGCCGAAGTCGGTCAATCTGTAAAAATTACGGTACAGGCCATCGTCCCTATCGGCCCGAAAGCGGGGAAGGTTGATACGACGCTTGATTCGGCGACAATCGGCTCCGCCGCCCGTTTTTATGTTTCTTCCCCGGAGGGTTTGACCGTACTCACCGCCGGCGGTACGGCGCTCCCTTATGATGCTAACGGCTCCTATGTCAAGTTTATAGCGGGGAAGGCTTCTTTCACTGTTACGGCGAACTCCGCTGTCAACGGCGGTTCGTTTTCCTTATCAGGAGTTCAAAATCATAAAGCTGATTCCACTGCCTGGTTAGTGACTTCTCTGTTCCCGGGCAATCTTAATTTTACATATCCTGACATGCCTACGCTCGACAGCGCCTGGATCCTGGATTCCGATGGCGACGGCGTGGGCGACAGCATCGCCGCCTGGTTCTCGGGGAAGACATCGGGCGTTAGTCTTGACAGCTTTTTCTATAACTGGCCTAACGGCGGCGCCTTTACCAAGTATTCCGGCGACCATACGTTCAACGGCTCGGAACTTTCCCTTTCCGACGCCAAGACGACGATCCCTGCGGATTCGGGAAGAGGGGACCTCAAGGTGAACCTCACCGCGGAAAGCGGAGCCGCCGGAGTCCTCACGGCCGCCCTTGCCGATAAAATCGGACCGGTGATTCAGGCTGTGACTTTGGTGAAGGGACAGTCCGGGGAAAAGGATACGCTTGTCATCAAGTTCAACAAGGACCTTGATACATCGTTCTCTTCCGGCGCAGCGTTCATTCTTCAGAACGGAACGAAGAACGGCATTGCGGTGAATGTGAATTCCGTTGCGAAGAAGGGCGATACGTGGACGTTCGCCGTCGATTCCGGAACGGTCGCCGTCGGGGATTCTCTGTCGATCGCGGTTAACGGCGGCATTGCCGCCGCGGATGGGAACGAAGTGAGCTCCAATAATCAGCCTGTCCGCGTCACGAATTCGGGCCGCATCTACCTGAGTAACGGGAATAACGCGTTCTTTGATTCTGACGGCGATGGAAAAATGGACAGCGTCACCGTGGGCTTTGAATCCGCGATCACTCAGGATGAACTTAAGGCGTCGGACCTCCGTTTTTACTGGCTGGATTCAGCGGGAAATACCTTAGAGATTGTTCCCGATGCCAGTGATCTTGTCCTTTCCGCCGACGGCAAGAAGGCTTCGTACAAGCTTTCCGAAAAATGGGAATCGAAGGTGAAGGATGATCTGACTTCCATCGATGATCCCGATGCCTACGGCTATGCGAAGATGCGGACGACTATCGTCATCAACGGCGAATCGAAGGACACGGTGAGCTTCCTGAAGATGAACGACCGCATCGCTCCTGTGATTTCTTCCGCATTCATTTCTCCCGAATCTTCGACGGAAGCGCGCCCGGACAAACTTGTCGTGACTTTCTCGGAA
>JBAYFD010000163.1:0-4463 GCA_041667365.1 Fibrobacteraceae bacterium
GCCATATCCGGATTTCCGCTCGCCTTGATACCGGCGCGCACGCCCGCGGCAACGAACCCTTTCGGAGAACAGACACCGCCATCTTTCAACATCGTGTACATATCATCTCCTAAACTCGCCCGGACCATACCGGGGCTTCAAAAATTTATTACTTTATAGAGCATGGATAGTCTACCAGTAACACAAGAGACTTACGACAAGCTCGTTAAAAGCCTCGAAAATTTAAAAAAAGTGACGCGTCCGCGCGTTCTCCAGGAACTCATCGACGCCCGTGCACAGGGTGACCTTTCAGAAAATGCGGAATACTCCGCAGCGAAAGAAGAACTCGCCAAAATCGATGCGGAAATGCCGGTCCTCGAAGACCAGATCGCGCGCGCCAAGGTCATCAAGTTCGACACGAACTCCGACGTGATCAAGTTCGGCGCAACCGTGACCGTGAAGAACGTGAAAACGGGCAAGGAAATCGTTTACCAGCTCGTTTCACCCGAAGGCGTCGACGCCATCAATGGAAAAATCAGCTTCACGAGCCCCATCGGCAAAGCGCTGATGGGCGCATCCCGCGGCAAAACGGTGAGCGTCACCACGCCGCGCGGCGTCAATCAGTTCGAGATCCTGGACTTCAAGTGATCCTCACTCTCGTCGGAAACGACCAGTTTTCCAAAGAGCGCCGCATCGGGCAATTTCTGACGAAGGCACTCGGAGAACGCAAGGATGATCCCCTCGCCCGCCGCATCCTTTTTGCGACGGATACAGACGTTCCCTCTATCGCGACAGCCGTGATGGAAGCGTGCGATTCCGTATCCATGTTTTCCGCAGAACAGACGGTCGTGGTGCGCAAGGCAGAAAGTCTGAAGGCCGCCGATGCAGAAGCCCTCGCCGAATGGCTTTCGCACAAGCCCCGGTGCTCGCTCCTCTTCGAATTCGAGAAACTCGCCCAGCGCGCCTCGCGCAAAGGCGGCGAAGAGAGCGGCAGCAAGGGAATGACGGAACTCGCCAAGGCGCTCAAGGGCGCCGGGGAGATCGAAAAGTACGACGCGCCTCGCGAATGGGAAATTGCGAAATGGATCACGGCCTACGTGCAGACGGAACTTTCCCGCCGCATTGAGCCGATGGCCGCGCAATACATTGCGGACGCACTCGGCACGGATCTCGCGATCATCGACTCCGAACTCCGCAAGATCATTCTTTTCGCTCCGGACAGTAAGGAAATCACTTACGCACAAGCGAAGGAAATGATCGTCCCCCAGCGGGAAATCGCAGCATTCGAAATCCACGATTCCTTCGGAGCACGCGATGCACGCGCTTTTACGCAGAAACTCCGTGAACTCCTGGACTGCGGCGTCGAAGGTTTCGCCATCGTCGCCGCGCTCCACTCTTATGCGATAAGGCTCCTCCACATTCATTCCATGCTCGATGCGGGAATGCAGCCCAAGGACATCGCCGCGAAACTCGGCGTGAACGAATGGTTGTTCTGCACAAAGCAGAACGAGCCGCGCAAGGCGAGGAACTGGAGCTTCCCCATCCTCTGCCGCATCATCAAGCGCCTCGGCGACATCGACTACGAAATCAAGATGGGAAAATTCGAAAGCCGGATGAGCTTGGAACTATCGCTCGCCGCGCTTGTCGTGCGTTAATAACAACTTAACGGAATAATGAAACAGGCCCGCTTCCGGGCTTTTTTTGCGCCTTGTTTTCAGGGATATTTTTTTCAGGGAAAAGAAAGCCCCGCGATTCTTGCGAATGCGGGGCTTCTGCTAGTAGCGAGTAAGGGACTCGAACCCTTGTTACCGGCGTGAGAGGCCAGCGTCCTAGACCGCTAGACGAACTCGCCATGAATTAAGCGTCCGCGATGCGGACGCCCAATAGTAGAAAAATTACTCGCGGAAGTAAAGGTCTATATTGCTTTCCACTTTCGCGCTGTTTTCAAGGCCGCTCACATAATCATTGAAAAGTGAGGAGTAAGCGAAACGCCAGCTGTTCGCGAGTTCATCACGGACGGCGGTCTGCATCGCGGCGGCATCAGGAGCCTTCTTGGAAAGCACCTTGACCATCACGGCACCGCGGTCCGTCTTCACGATGGAACCCCATTCGCCTTCCTTCTGCTTGGAAAGAATGCTGTAGAGCTGCGGAGTCGCATAGCCGATGCCAGGCACGAAACCTTCGAAAGAAGCGGTGATGCGGTCCACCTTGACCTTGTCGATGCCGGCGGAATTGCCGGGGAGGGCTGCCGCGGCAGCGACTGCGGAATCGGCGGCGGAAGTATCCGGCGTAGAAGCGGCAGGAACAGGGAGCGCCATCACCTTGTCCGCGACGGAAGTCAGGTAATGTGCGGCGGAATCAGCGGAACGTTCCAGACGGATGTCGTTCTTGATCTGATCTTCATAGAGCGCGACGCTGCGGTCGCCGGCAAACAGGCTGTCCACCTTGATTGCGACGAGCGTGTATTCCTTGTTCTTGAGGACGGCGGAAACCTTATCCGAAGAAAGGTCCGGGCGGTCCTTGTTCACAAAGGCATAGGCAGAGAAGCCGCCGAGGTATCCAAGTTCCGGAATCATATCGCCGCGTGCGACCCAGCCGCTCGTGCGGACAGGAACGCCCTGGGCCTTGGCGGCGGCGGCGAAATCGACCTTGCCGTTTTCAACGGAATCCTTGATGACCGTGAGAATCTTGTCGAGGCTGTCCAGCGTTTCCGTGGAAGCAGTGACCGTGAGGAGGATGTGAGCGGCCTTGACCGTTTCCGCACCGGTGGAATCCTTCTTCTTGCCGAGGGACTGGATGATGTGGTAGCCATACTTTGTACGCACCGGTTCGGAAATCGCACCGGAATCAAGCGCGAAAGCTGCATCTTCAAAAGGCTTTTCCCAGGTGCCGCGCGGAGTGTAGTCACCGATGACGCCGCCGTTCGCTGCCGTGGATTCATCTTCGGAAGCGACCTTGGCCATATCGGCGAAGCTCGCCGTCGTGGAAGTGTCCTTCAGCTGTTCGTACAAAGTCATGGCATATTCGCGGATCTTGGTTTCGTCCTTCGTCGTCGCGGCGACAGGGAGAACGGCGTATTCAACCTTCACATAGTCCTTGTCCACGAAGAAACTGTCCGGATGAGCGTTGAAGTAAGCCTTCACCATCGCGCTGTCAATGTTCTGCGCAGGGAAATCATCGGAAGAAACGGAGGCGACCTCGAGGTCATGTTCGGTGAGGCGGTTCTTCACATTCCATTCCGCTTCGAGGGAGGTGGGGTGCGCGTTCGCCGTCACGAACAACTGGAGCTGGCGGACGGGGATGTCCATCGTCTTCAGTTCCTGTTCGTAATTTTCCATGCAGGCCCACTCGTAAGCGGACGGAGTCTCGAGCCACTGGTCGTAAGCGCCCTGGTCGAACGCCGTATCGAGAAGGAACTTGGGGAGCGTGGCGATGTAGGTCTGAATGCGCTTCTGGGCATCCGCCTGATTCTGGGAAGAAGACTGAATCGCGTAGAGGCGCGTCTGCGCTTCCTCGCCAACCATATTGCGGACGACCTGCGGATTGTTGCGGAGTTCCGCCTTCATTTCAAAGACGGAGGCGACAAGTCCGTTTTCCTGGAAGCGCTTCTGGAGAAGCGTCTGCTGCACGAAGGTGCGGAGCACCTGTTCGCGGAGCTGCATGTACTGCTGGTCGTCAAGATGCTGGTTCTTGTATCGGTTTTCGACGATCTTCTTGACGCGGACGTCAAATTCAGCATACGGAACGGATTCGCCGTTTACGCGCGCGATCGGATACTGGTGAGCCTGTGAAGGGGTGCGGTCCATCGCGAGAAGGCCGAGAATGATGCCCACTGCAAAAATGGCGATGACCCATTTTGCGTTTTCGTTAATCCAAGTCAGCATAGAGGAAACTCCGTAAAATTTGACTCGCCAAATCTAACAAAAAATGAACGGGCCGTTAGCATCTAGCCGCATACATTCAAATTTTCTATCATACGACCCAACGAATTTTTTGCGTCAGAGGCCCCTTTGTACGACATTTTGATTCTCGGTGCCGGGATTTCCGGTTTGAGCGCTGCGATCAAGGCTGCGGAACACGGTCATTCCGTCCTTATCCTCACCAAGGGCGCAAAACCCGACGGATCATCCAATTACGCACAGGGCGGCATCTGCGCGGTCACCGACCCCAAGGACTCGTTCAAATTGCACATCGAGGACACCTGCGAAGCGGGCGCCGGACTTTGCAAAAAAGACGCCGTCAAAATTCTTGTCGAGAACGGGCCGAAAACGATTGCGCAGCTCGTGAAATGGGGCGTCAACTTCACGCCGGCGGAGCCCTCCGAAGCGAACCTCCACTTCGACCTCCACCTTGAAGGCGGACACAGTCACAAGCGCATCCTGCATGCGGCGGACCTCACCGGAAAGGAAATGATGCGGGCGCTCATCGCGAAGCTCCACGAATTTCCGCAGATCACGTTTTTGGAGAATTGCCTCATCGAAGAC
>JBAYFD010000164.1:0-4352 GCA_041667365.1 Fibrobacteraceae bacterium
GAAAGCATTGCGGCGGATGCCGCGAGAATCTGTTTTTTCATATTCGTCTCCAGATCAGGCCGTTTCAAAATCACCGGCGAGGCGAGGATAAACGGGTTCACGGAAATCCTTCGGACTCTCGTAAATGCGCCGCCATTCCGCAGCCGCGTTACCGAACTTAGAAAATCCGGTATTTTTAAGATTGAACTTTCTTATCAGATCCAGCATCCAGAACGGAACCTGCAGGCACGGGCATTTCAGTTCCAGCACGGCATCGCAACCGGGGTGGAAAAACCGCGGAAGCCCCGTGGACTGCATATACTTCGGATCCACCGTATAGTCAAATCCGTTCTCCTCGCGGAAACGCATGCACGTATCGATCGTCACGCGGGAATATTCCTCGTTCAGGCCGAACCAGGCGCGGCGCTTGTACTGCGTGAGAAGCCGGGGACGCGCATTGAACTGAAACGTCTTATAGCGGAAATCATTCAGATATTTGCGGTCCTTGTCCGTTTTGCAGGGCCATTCATTTTCAGGGTGCTGCCAGATGAACAGCGGGTTCTCGCCATTGATCGTAGCGCGGCTTTTGTAACTGATTTCGCCCAATTTGCGCTTAACTTCGAAATGGAACGTCCCGTTCTGCTCCGGATGTTCCCCGTAAGTGCGCACGCGCATATTGAAGCGGTCGAGAAGGCCCGCCTTTTTCCAGCGGATGAACGTCCACTTCGGGGAATCGAGATACAGGTTCGTAATCCAGTAAAAACCGCCCGGCGTGATTTTGGAATAATAATCTTCCTCACAATAGGGAGCGATGAACTTCCCTATCTCGTCGGCCCATGCCACGGGAATGTGGTACTTGAGCTCGAACCGTTCGAGCAGACTGAATCCGTGCACACCGCTCATTTTCCGACCCCGGCCTTCAGCTGGTTCGCCACATCCGTGCGGAGGAATCCGCCGTTGTAACTCAGGAGCTCTATGTAGTCATTGTAAATGTCATCATCGAGCTTCGCAATTTTGAGCAAACTTTCCAAAGCGCTTTCGCGCGCGCGAAGAAGGAGCAGCGGATCCGAACCGGTGCGTATCGCGAAATCCTGGAACAGGGCTCCGGCGTTGACTTTATCCACAAAATCTTTCTGTACATTGCGCTGCGCAATGATTGCAAGAATTTCTTCCCGGATGCGGGCGACTTTCTGCGACGCATCGCGCTTTTCTTCCAGATAATCGCGTTCCGATTCGAGGACGTCGACCTGGCGTTTGATTTCGTCGCTGCGGTCATCGGAAAACGCCGGAATTTTCACCGCGAGCGTGAGATAAAACTTGTCACAGGTACGGCGGTCATCATCCTTGCGCACAAGTTTCCATTTTTCCGTGGACGTCCCCGAACCCGCCGCAGACGACTCCGTGACCCAGTCATATTTGTATTTACCGCGGATATATTCGTAACCGAGCCCGATGTGCGAAATATAATCCCGCCCTTCGTTCACTTCCTGCGCATATTTCTTATCATCGATCGCCCATTTCGCCTTAGCGCGCGCGACATCCGGATATTTATCCAAATTGCCGTCGCCGTCCTTCAGCGCGGAGGAAAGCTCCTCGATCGTCGGAAGCCACGCCGTGTCCAAAGCGATGGAATCAAAATCCGCGACAAAGGAGCGGAGCTTCATCTTTGAATCCTCGATGGAATTGCTGTCCGATATAAGATCCGCAGTGAGCGACGCCTGCCGTTCAAGCGCATCGACAAGATCCTGAAGGTCGAACGTTTCCGAACCGCTCTTCACGCGGAGCACCGCGATGCGGTCCTCGTTCACGGCGTAAAGCTGCTGATGCAGCTGCTGAATCTTACAACGGAGGATATAGTGAAGGGCATGCTGATAGCGTTCATAAATGATCTGCGCCCGGTCATAATTCTGCATGAACTTCTGATAATCCAGCTGTGCATCCCAGTAAGCGTCGTCAGCGGCGCCCTCGCCAAAAGCCTTGGGCTTTACCCGGAGTTCAAAATCGTGGTCCATGAATCCGAGTCCGTCGAGTTTGTAATTAAGCTCCAGATCATTCCAGAGCTTTGTCCCGGAACGGTTTCCAAGCGCACTCTGCTTGCCCGCGGAAGCCTTCAGCACCGGGTCCTCATCCACGGAAGAAAGAAGGCGATTCCAGGTGAGGGGCTCCGCCACGCAGAACGCGGCACAGAACGCGCAAATGGCGATGAGTTTTTTCATTTGGAGTTCTCTCCGAATTCCTGCGCCGCGCTTTCAAGCTGCGCCGTGGTGATGACCTTGCCGTTTGCTTTCACCTGCTGCTTATCGCCGTGCAGGAGCTTTTTCCAGCCCGGCATTTCCGCGATGGAAACCTTCTCGCCGAGAAGCAGATCGTTATCCTGCGGAAGGCGGATCATCACTTCACGGCCGTACATCGGCATCTCCGGCGTTTTCAAAAGGCGCACCGGGAACGGAACGATACGGCTGCTCATGCCGACGATCTTGCCCGGTATTTTCTGCCCGTTCACCTGCGAGGTGATTTCGACCATATCCCCGACACCGACGCTTGTATAAATTTTTTCATTGATATATCCGCGCACCATCGTGGGAGATTTCCGTGCAAGCGTGAGAACCGGATTGAAGCTCGAGACTTTTTCCCCATCATGGGCGTCCACGCTCGCGATGATCCAGCTGTCTTTCGCAATGATGGTAAGGTCCTTCTTTTCCTGGAGGAGCATATCCATTTCACGGCGGATGGCACTGGCCTCCGTAGCGCTACTCGTCTTCTGGATACCTTTGCTTCCGTGGAGGACCCGGATCTGCGCATTCGCGCTTTCATCCAGCACCTTCAGCTCTTTTTCAAGCCCGCGGATGCGGAGCGTCATCGCATCATTACTGTCGGAAGGAAGCCCGGACGCGGAAATGCTCTTGAGCTTGGAAGTGAGTTCCAGATTCTGCTGATACTGCGCCTTGAGCTTGTCAATTTCAAGGACGATCGTGTTCCGGCGGGCGGAATAATCCGCCTGCACCTCGGCAACCTTCTGGTCGATGGACGCCGTGTTCACATTGCCGCGGCCTTCGAGAGCATCGAGTTCCCCGGTGAGTTCATTTATGCGCAGCACGAGATCCGGGCGGTCGAGTTCCACAAGCGTATCGCCCGGTTTCACTTCCTCGCCTGGCGTCACATGAATTTTGATCACATTCACGGAATTCTGCACACTCACGATAGTCTCCGTCGCTTCCGCGATGCCCGTGAACATAAAGCTCTGCCCCTTGAAAAGGGTGCCGATGACGACGACGGCGAGAAGCGCGAGAATCCAGGCTATCGTCATCTTGAATGAATATACGAAACGGATGAACTTCATCATATTACACCTCCGTCGTCGCATCTTGCATCATAAAGTGAATATCGGAAAGTCCCTGGATCTTCGTGAGTTCCGTGAGGATCTCCGCGGCAGGATGATTCCGGCGAAGGCGGATCTGATATGCGCAGTCGATACGGGCGCCGCCGTCCACCTCGCGCATCGTAATGAGCACAAACGTCTTGATATTCGCGCGGAGAACTTTTTCCAAGGCGATGCGGGCCTCGGACTCATTCGGCATCGTGAAACGGAGCATTCCGTCAAAGAAGTTTTTAGTGCCGAGGCCTGAACGGCTGAGAATGAAAGCAATCACGCAGAACGCCGATGTACCGCCCGCCGCGATCGCCCAGGCATTCACGCCGCAGCCGATGCCCGCGCCAAGCGCCGCAAAGAGGAACATGATATCGCGCGGATCCTTGAAACTCGTGCGGAACCGCACGATGGAAAGGGCGCCGAGCATGCCGAGGCCGCGGCCCACATTATCGCCGATGGCCTGCATCACCGTCGAAGCGACGATGGAACTTAGCACGAGCGCCTGCACAAAATTACGGGAATAGGAAAGACCGAGAAACGTCTTTTCGTAAGTGAAGCCGATCATTGACGAAAGTACGAACGCAAGAAGAAGCGTGTAAACCATCGTGACTAAAGTGGGGTAGGCGGTACTTGTCTGCACCGCTAGCAGATCCATCATAAGAAACTCCGTAAGTTGGTGTTATTAGCCAAAATATGCATTTGTAAAGCGAAAAACGAACAACCTTTTTCCCAAAAAAGTTCTTACACAGTACAACAAAAGGACCCGATTTAGCATTCTGCGGGGTGAAAAGATCCTAATTTATTGAAAAAAGCCATTTGGAACGAAAATACCCCGAATTTTTCCGGGGCATTTTTCGTTTAAAAGCTGTGTAAACCGCGCGCGGTCACTTGCTATTCGCAAAGAACCGGACATAAGCGCTGCCGATAACCGCGGAAAGGATACTTCCCGAAAGGATGCCGATCTTCGCAGCGGAAAGGAAATGCGCATGAACCGGATCCGCGA
>JBAYFD010000165.1:0-4311 GCA_041667365.1 Fibrobacteraceae bacterium
GTGGCAAGGTCCGGAATGCAGTCCTTCTTCGGGAGCACGAGCGTCATCGGGCCGGGCCAGTAGGCTTCGGCGAGTTTCCGTGCGGCTTCAGGGACTTCGGTGACGATGTCCGCGAGGCTTCCCATTTTTGAAATGTGAACGATTAGCGGATCGAAGGAAGGACGTTTCTTCGCCGCGAAGATTTTAGCGAGTGCCTTGGAATCGTAGGCGTTCCCGGCGAGTCCGTAGACGGTTTCCGTGGGAATGGCGACGATACCCCCGTGGGCGAGGATCTTCGCCGCGTCTTCGGGGGTTGTCCAGGGAGGGTACATCTTCGGCATCAGGCCTGCGGCGCCTGCGGAGCGGCAGGAGCAGCCTGCGTTCCGCTATTAGCGGGGGCTTCTCCGCGGCCTTTGGCGAATACGGCGTCGCACGCCGTGTTGAACCGCTGCCAGATCTTCTCCGATTCATTACGGGGTACCGCTCCGACTTCTTTCCACAGGCGGCGCAGACGCTTCACTTCGTTCATCGCTTCGCGGATGTCTCCGCCGTCATTCTGGAGGAGCCGTTCCGCCTGTTCGCACAGGAGCACCTTCTTCTGCAGATTGTTGTCGCGGGCCTGTTCCTGAATTTCGAGCTGGTCCCTGCGGCGGTTGAAAAATTCGTCGCATGCGTCGCGGAAACGTTTGTACAGATCCTGTTCCGCAGTGCCACAGCGGGGGAGGTCGCGCCACGCCTGCTGCAATTCGCGGACGGTATCCGCGCTTTGGTTCGCGCCGGAGCTGTCCATCAGCGCGTTCACGCGTTCGAACATGGATTCCTTCTGCGTTTTGGACTGCATGAGGGATTCCTTGACGGCGGGGTCCGTTTCCGCGAGGCGGTCCTGGAACTTGTCCGCGCTTGCGCAGTAGCGGTCCCAGAGCGCGTCCATCTTTTCGCGCGGAACCATGCCGATCGTTTTCCATTCCGTTTCGATATCCGTTACGGCCTTGACCGTTTCCGGGTTTTTCGGATCGAGATCAAGCGCTTCGAGCTTCGCGCAGAGCGCTTCCTTGGCGGTGAAGTTCGTTTCTTTTTCGCTGTCCATCGCTTCGTAATGGGCGCGCTTCGCTTCAAAGAATTTGTCGCAGGCCGTGCGGAAACGGTTCCAGACGGCTTCGGACTGTACCTTGGGTGCGGGACCCACGGACTTCCAGTCTTCCTGGAGCTTCTTTAGTTTGTTCGTCGTGCCGTTCCAGTCTGTGGATTCGGAAAGCGCTTCCGCCTGTTCGCAGAGCTTGACTTTCGCATCGTAGTTCGCGGCGCGCGCGGCGTCTTCTTTTTTCAGAAATTCCTTGTGCTTGGTATAAAAGATGTTGGAGGCGACGCGGAAACGGTCCCACAGGGGCTGGTTGTTTTCGCGCGGAACCTGACCCACCGCTTTCCAGGCTTCCTGGAACTGCTGCATCGTCTTGAATTTGTCGCGCCAGTTATCGGAAGCGTCTGTGGAGAGCGCTTCGACTTCCGCGCAGATCTTTTCCTTTTCCGCGAGGTTTTTCTGGCGTTCCTCTTCCTGTTCCTTGAGAACGGGCTCGCACAAAGTCATGATCTGCTCGAAGAGCGCACGGAATTTGTCGCGGAATTCGCCGAGGCGTGCGGAAGATACCGGACCGATGGCCTTCCACTGATTGCTGAAGCCGCGGAGCTTGTAGAGCAATTCCTTGCTTGGCGTATCCTTGGCGAGGAGTTCCATTTCCTCGAGGATGTTCTCGCGGTCGCGTTCGTTGTGCCAGGATTCCCATTCCTGCATTTCCTGAAAGCGCGAAGTGGCGTCGCGGTATTCCTTCCAGATTTCCTGGTAGCGGAATTTGTCTTCGCCGACGATCTCCTTCCAGCGGTGATAGGAATCGCGCAGCTTCTTTGAAATTTCGCGGAAGTCCTCGTTTTCGTTGATCTGCTTGATGCTCTCGATGATTTCGCGGAGCTTCGCTGTATTTTCTTCAATGGTCTTCTTAAGATTCTCGTTCATCGCGGAAATTTTTTCCGTGAGCTGATTGCGGAGCGCATTGTAGGCCTGCAGGAGCGGATCATCGCCTTCCATGAGCGGGAACGATTCCCACATCCGGGCGAGAGCCTTGACGCGGTGCCCGATGGCTTCTGTGGCGTTCTGGCTTGCGAGAGCCTTGAGCTCTTCGAGGATTTCTTCGCGGGTGAGCGCCGGGGTGCCGTCCCCCTCGTTCTGCACCGGACCGGACGCGGCTTTGTTTGCGGCGGCTTCTGTTTCCGCCGCGAGTTTCTCATAACGGGTCTTGAGGAAGTCGAAACGCTTTGCAAAAGCGGATTTCGCATCGGTGAAAAGCGCCGCGCCCTGCTTGACAATTTCTTCGGCTTTTGTTTTTGCCTCGGGCCTGTAGGCGTTCAGAAGGTGCTCGAGATCATCGACGAGGTTGATCTGCGTTTCTTGCTTCGCTTTGCGTTCCTTTTCCTTTTCGGCGGTTTCTTCCTTTGCCCTGCGCGCTTCGCCACATTTGTCCGTGAACTTTTTGTGGATTGCGTCGAGGTCTGCCTGGGCCGGGCCCATTCCGAGGGAGGTCGCTTCCTGGAGGATGCTTTCGAATGCGGGTTCGTTGTCAAGAGCTTTTTCATCTTCGGTGAGGCGCTTCGCCTGCTGCACCAGCGCTTCGCGCTTGCGGAATAGAAGCACGGTTGCATTTTCGCCGTTTTCCTTGGCTTCCTTGCCCTTCTTGAGGTGTTCCCCGGCTTTTTTGCGGACGGAGGTGTGGCGGGAGCTCTGGAAAATTTCACGGAGGAGCGATTCACTTTCCACGCGGTCGAGCGCGGCGAGCGCGACTTCTTCCTTCGCGTCCTTGAGGGCGCACTGGGAGAGCGGTCCCTGCTTGTCCGTGAGCTTCACGAGTTCCAGGCGGAGTTCGGAGGACGGCATGTTCTTGAGAAGGTCTTCCACGAGGCGTGTGTCGGAGACTTCCTTGAGCAGGTCGAGTTCGCGTTTGGTTGCCGGGATGCGGTGAGCCTTGAGGACCTTGGCGATTTCTTCGTGCAGCCGGGTGCCCGCGAGGCGGCGGAGACCGTCGTCGGATTCCTGTTTAAAAATTTTGCGGAGGGAATCGATGTTCGACAACTTGCGGATGGCGGCTTCGCGTACTTCCGCGCTTTCGTCGGAAGAGGCTATTGTCTCAAAAATACTCTGAGAGTCATTTCCGAGTTCAAGGATCGCCTGAACGCGGACTTTAGGGTCGGAATGCTGCCATTTAGGTCTAAAGATATTTAGAAGGCTCATAAAATCTCCAATGTGAGGGCTTCCGTTTGTGGCGGAAGTTATCATAATCTAATTAAAAGAAGATTATAAAAACAATTAACGGAAAATAAAAATGGGCGTGAAAACTTCTATTTTTGGGACATGACTAAACGTGTTCCGATAACCAGCGCTCCCGATGCAGTATCGGTGCTTCACCCCGCCGGGCATTTCGCCCGGGCGTGCGAAGTCTACCTGCCGCAGGCTCCGCAGGTCTTTACTTACGGGCTTGCGGACGGAAGCTCCGCGAGGCGTGGGAGCGTCGTGTGGGTGCAGCTCGGGCGCGGCGCGAAAGAGGATGCGGAATCCCAGCAGGAACTGCGCTTCAGCAGGAAGAAACCCGTCCGGAAGGGCGTGGCGCTCGGGCTCGTCGCTAAAGTCTGCGATTTCCCGCCGGATTTTCCGCTCAAGGAGGCGTTTCCTCACGCTTCGGGCTATGTATTCCCGGAGCGCTATATGGAAGCCCTGGAATGGACCGCGCGCTATTACCTTTCGACGCCGAACAGGACGCTCAATACGTTCTGGCCCCGCGATCTCTCCAAATTTCTGGATCATTACGCTTTCCGCAAGGCGGACCCGTCTGCGGAAACTCCGGCTGTACTTGCGGCCAGAGAACAGCCCCCGCTTACCGGGGAACAGTCCGAGGCGCTATCGAAACTCGTTCCTCTGCTGCAGACGGCGGGATTCCGCGGCGCGCTTTTGCACGGCGTCACGGGCTCCGGGAAGACCCGCGTATACCTGGAACTTGCGCGCCGCGCGCTCGCGCTCGGGAAACGCGTGCTCGTGCTCGTTCCGGAAATCGGACTTACGCCGCAGCTTTCCGCCCGCTTTTCCGAGTTCCTCGGGATGGACGTCCCCGTGCTCCATTCCGCGCTCCCGGAGGCCCGCAAACGTGAGACCTGGCTCTCCATTCTCGCGGGCGGCGCCCGCATCGTGCTCGGCACGCGGAGCGCGATCCTCACGCCGTATCCGTTCGACGTCGTCATCCTCGATGAGGAACATGACGGTTCCTACAAGCAGCAGGATTCCTCGCCGCGGTA
>JBAYFD010000166.1:0-4295 GCA_041667365.1 Fibrobacteraceae bacterium
AACATGATGGTCAGCATGCACTACATCCTCACGTCCGATGAGGGTTCCATCATCGATTCCTCCGAAGGCAAGGAACCGCTGGATTACGTACAAGGTCATGGGATGATCGTTCCGGGCCTCGAGAAGGCGATGGTTGGTCACGAACCGGGCGAGACGTTCAAAGTCAAGGTGATTCCATCCGAAGGCTACGGCGAGCGCGACGAAGCGATGGTCCGCGAATTTCCTTCGAATATTTTCCAGTGCGAAGGCCCGGTGCAGGCCGGCATGACGTTCTACGCGGAAACGCCGAACGGAGCCGTTCCCCTGACCGTGAAGAGCGTGAACGGCGATAAAGTCACCGTGGACCTGAACCACGAACTCGCCGGCAAGAACCTGAATTTTGAGATCAAGGTCGTGGACGTCCGCGTGCTCACGGAAGAAGAACTCGAAAAGATGAGCGGCGGCTGCGATTGCGGCGAAGAAGGCTGCGGTTGCGGCGGCGAACACCATCATCACAAGGAAAATTGCGACGGCAAGGGCGGCTGCGGCTGCGAGCACCACGCCGAACATCACCACGAAGGCTAACGCTCCCTGTCATTGCAACGGTTTTCATCATTGCGGGCGTAGTGAAGCAATCCCTCTTTTAAACTAAAAAGCGCCGGACTTTTCCGGTGCTTTTTTATATGCAATAGAAAATCAGAACACGACGAGGTCATTCTTGTGAATGACTTCCCCGGAACATTTCTTGCCGAGAACGGCGCGGACTTCCGCCGTCTTTTTACGGAGCACGAGGAGCAGATTGTCGCTGTCGTACCGCGAAATGCCGCGGGCGATGCATTCCCCTTTTTCGTTCTGCACTTCGATGAGGTCGCCCTTGTCAAAATGTCTGCGCACGGCGATGACGCCCACGGGGAGGAGGCTCGAATGCTTTTTGCGGAGCGCTTCGACGCCGCCCGCATCCACGACGACACTTCCGCGCGGCGTACTTACAAAAGAAAGCCAGCGCTGGCGACTGTTCAGTTTTTCGCTATGACCCGCGAACAAAGTGCCCACGGCATCCTTGAAGAAGATATCATCCGGAAGAACCTTCATTCCGTTCGCGAGGAACGCGCTGCAGCCGCTTTTAACAGCCGCGCGTATCGCTTCCAGTTTAGAGCGCATGCCGCCGGTGCTCACGGCGGAGCCCGCTTCGCCGGGCTTTCCGGCGAGTGCGAGGATTGCCGGGGTGATCTCCGGCACGAACCGGAGCAGGCGCGCATCTGGATTTTTCTTCGGATTATCGTCGAAGAGTCCGTCCTCGTCGGTGAAGATCAAAAGGAGATCCGCGTCGAGGAACAGCGCGACATCGCTCGAAAGCTTGTCGTTGTCGCCGACCTTGATTTCGGAAACGGCGAGCGGATCGTTCTCGTTGATGATGGGCACGATCTTCTTCGAAAGCATCACGCGCATCGTATTCTGCAAATTTTTATACCGGCCGCGGTCGCGGAAATCATCAGCGGAAAGGAGAATCTGGCCCACGCACACATTCTTCGCGCGGAACATTTCCCGGTAGACGTACATCAAGTCGATCTGCCCCACCGCGGCGCAGGCCTGTTTTTCCGCCATCACGGAAGGCTTTTCCGCATAGCCGAGAATCGCCATCCCGGTGCCCACGGCGCCGCTCGAAACGATGACGACTTCCTTGCCCGCGTCCATCAGCTTCGAAACGGAAGCGGCGAGCTTCTGAATGTACGGAGCGCGGACGCCGCCACGCGCCGAATCCACAAGGATGCGCGAACCTATCTTGATTACGATACGGCGGGATTCGCCCAATATTTTCTGACTGAGTTCACTCAAAACGGACCTCTGATTTATCTACAGACAATGAGACGCACGGCATCCAGACGGAGCTGCGGCGCAAGCGCCGCCTTTTTGCGTTCGGAGACGTTCTTGCGGAGCGCGGCGAGAATCGGGCTGTTCTCCGCCTGACCGCGGATAGTGAGCAGATGATTCATGCGCTGATATTCCTGCTCGGCGCGTTTCTCAATGGCGTCGGCGGAACTGTCCGCGAAGTCCTTCATCTTTTCCTGTGCAACGCGCTTCGCCTCAGCGAAACCCATGGTCGCGAAAAAGCGCAGCTTCTGAGTCACAGCGGGCACGCCCTGAGGGACCTTCGCGTCGCGGAAAGACCCAGACTCAAAAGATTCCAGGAATTCAGAAGCGTCCTTGCCATCGTTATCCACAAGCGTGCGGATAAGTTTCGGACCGGCGACATCGGAGAGTCCCCATTCCGCAGGCACGGACGGTTCCATAATGAAATCGAACTGCATCATCAGACCCTTGTGCCCGGACTTTTCCCAGAAGGCGCAGGCAGACGTTCCTTTGCCCACGGCGGTCGCCATGTCAAGCACGCCCTGCGCGAGCGGATGTTCCCAGCTCATGAAGGCGACTTCATCGTGCTCCATCGCGAGAGTGCGGTCAAATGTCGCAGTGAGCGCGCTTCCGCAAAGTTCCTTGTCATCGTCATCATCGCCGTCGCCGTTGCGCGTAATGAATTCCACGTCAGGCATCCCCGGCACGGAACCCGGTTCCACTTCCGGACCCGCGATGAACACATAAGTTCCAGGAAGCTTCCCTTCCTCGATTTCCATGCCCGCGGCGCGGAGCGTTTCGAACATCAGGTTTTTGAGGCGCCCGTCCGCGTCCATCTTCAAAATTTCATCCGTAATGACCTTGGACTCTTCGGGGTCGCGGGAATTGAATTCCAGAAGCTTGTCACGGCCCTTCTCGATCTTCTTACGGAGCTGCGCGCTATCCGCTTTCACAAGCGGGATGGTATCCGCGACAAACTGAGAAAGTTTACCCGTGGGATCATCCAGAGCCTCGATGAGCGCGTCCGTATACTTGAGGAAAAGTTCTCCGCCGCCCATGAGAGGCGCGCCGAAGGCATCGAGACCGTCGTTGTACCAGCGGAACATGACTTCCTGCGCGGAACCCAGCACATAAGGCACGTAAACATGTATTTCCTTGTTCTGACCGATGCGGTCAAGGCGTCCGATGCGCTGTTCCACAAGCACCGCGTCGAGCGGAAGGTCGAACAAAATCAAATTATTGCTGAACTGGAAATTGCGGCCTTCGGAGCCGATTTCCGAAGCGACTAGGAGCCGTGCGCCATCGGGGCGCGCGAACCGGGCGGAAGCCTTGTCCCGTTCAAGGATGGTGAGGTCTTCGTAAAAAAGGACGAATTCATCTTCATCAATGATGCCGGGCAGCACACGGGAAAGCGTCTTGACGACCTGTTCATCTTCGCAGATCAGCAGGACTTTGTCATTGACATGCTCTTTCAGGAACTGGGCAAGCCACGTCACGCGTTCATCGAGTTTCCAGCCGTCCGCATAATTCGTGATAAGGAGACCGTTCTCCTGAATGTCCGTGGAATGATCCTGATCCTTGTCTGCCGCAGCCTGAACGAACCGGCGGTACGTCGCGTCGGGCTTCAGGGGGACTTCGTGCAGAATGCGTTTGGGGAACCCGCCGACACCGCGGCGCGTATTGCGGAAGACGACGGAGCCCGTGCCCATGGCATCGACGATGCGGCGGATCCATTCGCCCGCGGACATCGTGCGTGAATTTTCGTTTTCGAGCCACTTGCGGATCGGAGAATTCTTAGGAACGATCGAATAAAGATCGTCCCACGAAAGCTTGCTGTCCGGATCGGTGGAAAGCTTGGCGAGATCCAGCGCGAGCTTGCGGTATTTTTCCTGATCCTTGAGAAAAGCCGGAAAATCCGAGAAGCGCACCGGATCGAGCATACGGAGGCGATTGAAATGAGATTCCGGTTCCAGCTGGAGCGGAGTCCCCGTCAGGAGCAAAAGCCCCTTGGTAAGACCGGTGAGCGCGTTCACGAGCATATATTCGCGGCTCGTGAAATTATCCTCGCATACAAGGTGATGCGCCTCGTCCACGATCGTCAGATCCCACGTTACGTTCAGCAGATCTTCCACGAGCGCCGGCTGATCAATGAGAAGTTCCATCGTGCAGATGACATCGTTCCGCTGCAGGAAGGGATTGGGCTTCTCGCCGCTTTCGAAAAGAGCGCGGATGAAGCCCTCATCCACGAGCGTGAATGTATGGTTGAAACGGCGCATCATTTCCGCCATCCACTGATGCTTCAGGGATTCCGGAACGAGGACGAGCGTGCGGACCACGCGGCCGCGGCTCTTGAGCGCGTGCCAGATCATTCCCGCTTCGATCGTCTTGCCAAGTCCGACTTCATCGGAAAGCATCAGGCGCGGAAGCTTGCTTTCACCGCAGGCGCGCTTGCAAAGGTAATACTG
>JBAYFD010000167.1:0-4283 GCA_041667365.1 Fibrobacteraceae bacterium
CCCGTCACCGGATCCGTCGCCGTTATGGCGATTTTCGGAGTCGTCGTTTTCACATAAGAAGCGGTATCGGACGCGTCCTTCTGCTGCACGATCGTCACGCCGGATGCCGATTTGCTACCCGCGACGGCGACGGTGATGGATACCTGCGGAACGGTGGTGCTCACATAGACGACAAGCGTATCGGAGCCGGCCTTGTCCTTCGCGGGATCCTTATAAGTGATGACGATGACGTTCACGCCGGAGTGGAGCGCATACGTGCTGTCCTTGAGCGAGCCGTCCTGTTTCCATTCCACGGTCGTGGATGTCACGTTCGTATAAATGGTATCCGGCGCAATCCACACGGAATCGCGGTTCTCCGCCCGCGTGATCTCCACCTTGGAGGACTCGACGACGTTGCTCACATGCACGAGGATCGTCGCCGTGTCGGAAAGCGAGCCGTCCGTGACACGCACCGTGACCGCATAGACGCTGTCCTTCTCATAGTCGAGAGTCTCGCCGGAATCGAGCTTGAGGGTATTTCCGCTGAGCACGAACTTTCCGCTCGTGTCCGAAATGATCGTATAAGTGAGTGTCGAGAAAGCCTTAGACGTATCCGGATCCTTAGCGGAGACTGTCCCGACGGTACTGCCCGCCTTGACGTCTTCCGAAACGGTGAAGGACTTGGTCGTGATCTCCGGAGGTTCGTTCACGTCAACAATCTTAACCGTGTACGTGGCAGTATCCGCACCGCCGAACGCATCCTTCGCGACGATGATCAGAGTGACGGAACCGCCTGTCGTTTCATAATCGATCACGGCGTTTTTCGCAACGGTCACCTTCCCCGTCGAAGAGTCGATGACGAACAGACTATTGCCCGTGCCGCCGATGATAGAATATGTCACGGCATCGCCATCGGCATCCTTCGCCGTCACCGTTCCAGCCGATGCACCGGAAGAGCTGCTTTCCGCAATGGATAACGTAGACGATTCAAGGACCGGCGGATTATTGCCGAGCGTAATGACGACCTTTGCCGTATCGGACAGCGAGCCGTCCGATACCTGGATAAGGAGCGTATCGGAAGCCTCGCCGGAGAACGTCGACCGCGTCGTGATTTTGCCCGTCGCATCAACGGCGAACTTATCCGCGGCGGTTCCGCCGATAATCGCATACGCCAGCGTGGAGAACGCCGGAGTCAGCGAATCCGGATCGGTCGCCTTAAGTTTGCCGACGACGGAACCGACGGCGGAATTGGCGCCTATGGAGAACGAGGCGTCGGCGATGGACGGCGCTTCGTTCACATCGGTGATTTTGATAGTCACCGAGGCGGTATCATTGTACTGCCCGTCAAAGATGCGCACGGATAGCGTATAAAGGTTATCCGTCTCATAATTGACGGAAGCGGCCTTGAGCGTCACCACGCCAGCGGCGGAAACGGAAAACACGGCGGTGTCACCGCTAACGGCAAAATACTTCAAGCCGGAGTTGCCGTCGGCGTCCTTGCCAGCAAGCGTTCCCGCGACAGCGCCTTTCACGGCATCTTCCCGGATGGAGAAGGTCGTATCGTTCAGCACAGGAACGGAATTGCTGTCCGCGTCCTGAATGTAGAGGGAAAAGTAGCCGGAGCGCCTGTTCCCGGAAAGGACCGCGCCGGTCATATCAAAGACATTCAGATTGAAGGATTCCGTGCCTTCGAAAAGGCCGTCCTTCTTTACATAAACTAACAGGGTGGACTGTGGAAGGGAATCGCCCTTAGCGATGTTCACCGTCCCGGTATCCACGCCGCAGACGGGCATGTGCGTCGCAGCGGTATCGAAATCGGCAAGCGAAGCGAGACCGTTCACCGTCGCGGAATCTCCCGTCAAATTAAAGCAGTAGTCAAAAGCGACATTCGTGTTCGCCAATGTATCCAGATGGATGGGCACGATCTGCGCCGTGTTGTTTTCCTGAAACTTGCCGCTCGCGAGAGCCGTGGGATCAATATTAAGCACAGGCGGATCGAACGGCACGTAGCGGAAGTCCTTCGCGTCGAAATCGGCATCGATGTAAATAGCCTTCGCAAGCAATTGCCCTGCAAAATGCGTGTGCTGCGCAAAAGAAATCGAGCCACCCGAAATGTACGAGCCCTGCATCGCTTTTCCGCCGGCACCGAACGAAAGATCTTTCGGCGTATAAATCAGGAGATTGCCGGCATAAGCTTCATTCGAAACTGCCACCGTGCTTGTCAAATTCCATTTTGATCCGTCCCATTCAGGGAGCGAATCCGCATAAACGACCTGAATATTCGTGCTATCCGAACTGCCAATTCCAGTGATGGAACCCTCGACAAAAACTCGTGTAAGCCGTCCTTCAGGAGGCATCACTACATATAGCTTTCCATTGTTGCTGAACGAAATGAATTCGATGAAAACATTATAAGCGCCGGAATCCCCTGAAGTTTCAGGAGGAACGTAGATGTATTGTTTTGAGCCATCCGCCGTTATTCCCGCCTGATAAGTGACCGTAGTGTCAAGCACGGGGACGTCGAGCGTCGAATCCACGGAAGGAACTACACTTGTGTCCGCGCATGTCGCGGGACCAAGGATCATGCCGCCGCCGGCAGTCACGCCAGGAGTCGTATTTGCAGCGTCATAGCCACCGTCAAAACAATATTTACCGACAAAATAATTTTTATCCTTGCTGTTGAACGTCGGGGAAAAATACCCTTTGAAACGGGTCGGACCGGTGAGAATGGAATCCGTACCGTCGCCATTCACGAATTTACCGCCGAAGAGAACGGGACCGCCGATGGAATGAGTCGTATTCACCATCGTGAAATTACCGGTCGCGCTGCCCACATAACCGCTTTCATCCGTAATGGATACGTTCTGCCCTTTAAAAGTGATGCCCGTGCTGTCGGAAAGCCCCGTGGCGAAGAGCTTATACTTCATCAGGTTTTCCCACTGCACCTGCTGACCGGTCGCTGGGATTCCGGTAAAAGTGAACGGTCTCAAATCCACGGCAAAGGTCATTGCCGCGTTTATTAAGATCAGAATTATCAACTGCACCTTTTTCATACTGACACCCACTTAGGGAACCCCCGTTCCCAAAAAACACCGGAAAAGATCAGGACGATTCCTGAATTTAACATAGTTAAATATAATTTACCATAATTAAAAAGCAAGCTCCGTCCTCCAAATATTCACCATTTATTAACAGCAAATTCAGCGGCTTTAATATAGAAAACAAAAAGAGGTGTTTCAAGACACAGAATTCGTCCTTCTAATCTTTTTACAAGTATTTTTTCAGAAAAACCGGAAAAAGAGGATCCGGACAAGCACCAGGCATTTTAAAAAGCTATATTTCACGGTCCCTAGACCCTGCGCAATGACCGTTTGTAGGCAAATCGCCAGGGCGAAAGCAGCAACGGACTTATAAACCCTTATGTGCCGCAGGTCGTCTAGGGACTTTTCCTTTCCCTTATTTCCGTAACAGAATGATTCTCTGGACTCTCCGCCACACAAAGCCATACAACCCCGACAATCTCTGTTACGGACGCGCCGATTTCGACGTTTCCTCTACATTTGAAAAAGAATACCCGCCCGCGCTCGACATTCTGGAGCGCGGATCACGGCCGGAACGGATCTTCGCAAGCCCGCTCCTCCGCTGCGTGAGGCTCGCCGACAAGGTCTCGGAAAGGCTGGGCCTCCCCTACGGGACGGACCCGGCGATCATCGAGCTCAACTTTGGATCCTGGGAACGGCATCGGCTCGACCTCGTACCGAGGAACGAGATGGCGGCATGGCTTGCGGACCTCCGCGGATTCCGGTTCCCGGACGGGGAATCGTTCCATGACATGGATGTCCGGGTAAAGGCGTTCCTCGCGGAATGCATCGGCAAAAATTTCAGGGAGATCCTGTGGGTGACTCACGCGGGCGTCATCGCCGCGCTGGAGCACTCCGTATGCGGCGTCCCCGAGGATGACTTCGTGGAAGGGCGGTTTCCTTACGCGATGGTCACGCGGTTCGACATTCAGGAAAAAGGCGGAAAACTTACAGGGACGTTCGAGACAAAGTACGGCGGGCTCACCCAGCCCCCGCTCGACCTGGCCGCGAAGGCGCTCGGCAAATAGAAACAGGGATTGCCACGGACGGCAAAGCGGTCCTCGCAATCGATATTTCCGGCAATCATCGCAAAAAGCGTAGCCCGGCAAGGGCAATAAAATACTTAGAAATCGACGCTCAGCGCGGCGCGGAACCCGCCGTCAAGTCCCGGCAGAAGCGCAAGATGCGCCGGGTTATCGAAATCGGAAAGCATCGCATCCACCA
>JBAYFD010000168.1:0-4268 GCA_041667365.1 Fibrobacteraceae bacterium
ACGGCAGAAATTTGTACTTAAATGACGGCATTTTTTTGATATGCCGCCCTTTACATACAACGGAGTATTGCTATATTTTGCGCCGTAAATTTTTTAACGAGGTACATCTATGTCTACAGTCATTCGTCTCGCCCGTTTCGGCAAGCGTCACAGTTCCGTCTATCGCGTCGTCGTGATGGACAATCGCAAGGCCCGCAACGCGAGCTTCCTCGAACAGGTCGGCTTCTACAACCCAAACCTCAAGAAGCCGGACATCCGCTTCGAGCAGGAAAAGATCCTGAACTGGCTCAAGTGCGGCGCTCAGCCCTCTGACACCGTCGCTTCTCTGCTCCGCCAGGTCGGTATCCTCGACCTGTTCCACGAGATCAAGGCCGGCCGTTCCATCGACGGCAAGACCGCCACTCCCCGTCCGGAAAAGACAAAGAAAGCCAAGCCGAACGCGAAGGCTCTCGCCCGCGCCGCCGCTGAAAAGGAAGCGAAGGAAAAGGCTTCCGCAGCTCCCGCCGCTGATGCAGCTGCCGCTCCGGCCGCTGAAGCTCCGAAGGCATAATCCTTTTAGAGAAGGATCCCCGGGCGCGAAATCGCCGGGGATTTTTTATTGCAATGGAAGAAAAAGTCACCATAGGTCAGTTGATGCGCCCGCACGGACTGCATGGGCAGATTAAATGCAAACCGCTCACCCACGACATCAGGCGCTGTGAAAAACTTACGCGTGTTTTCGCCGTCAAGGACGGGAACGAAACGGAACTTTCGTTAGAAAACGCTTCCGTCGGCGGCGGGCTCTGGCTCCTCAAGTTCAAGGGCTACGATACGGTGGAAGCCGTTTCGCAGTTCGTGAACGCGGACCTGTGCGTGCCCCTTTCCGAACGAATTCCCGCGCCCGCGGGCGAATACTACGCCTCCGATTTCGAAGGCTTCGACGCCATCGGGGAATCCGGCGCGGTCATCGGGAAAATATCTTCCGTACAAACTCTTCCCTCGGTAAACGTATTTGTACTGAATTACCGCGGGAGGGAGGTCTTCGCCCCGTGGATCGACGCCTGTGTCAGCGCCATCGACATGGAAAAAAAGACCGTCCGCATTTCCGAAACGTTCCTTGACAATCTCATCGACGGGGGCCGCGCATGAAAATCGACTGCGTGACAATTTTCCCGGAGATGTTCACCCCGATGTGGCAGTCCATTGTCGGACGCGCTCAGACCAAAGGAATCATTGACTTCCACACGGTGCAGCTCCGCGACTTCGCGGTCAACGCCTACGGCCAGGTCGACGACTCCCCTTACGGCGGCGAACCGGGAATGGTGATCCGTCCGGAGCCTCTCGCCCGGGCGATACGCAGTACGGGAATCAAGGAAGACGGCGGCAAAGTCATCTACCTCACGGCGGACGGCGAACCGTTTACGCACAAGATTGCACAGGAACTTTCAAAAGAGAACCATCTGGTGCTCCTCTGCGGGCACTACAAAGGCATCGACGAACGCATCCGCGAAAACTTCGTGGACCGCGAGATTTCCATCGGGGATTTCGTGGTGAGCGGGGGCGAACTGCCGGCGATGGTCCTCACCGACGCGGTGACGCGGCTCCTCCCCGAAGCGCTCGGCGATAAAGGATCCGGAGAAACGGATTCCTTCGCGCAGGGCCTCCTCGGCTGGCCGGTCTACACCCGTCCGGAAGATTTTGAAGGGAAAAAGGTGCCGGAAGTGCTGCTTTCCGGCGATCCGAAGAAAATTCAGGCGTGGCAAAAGGCAAAATCTTTAAAAAGAACGCAAGAAAGACGCCCTGACATCTACGAAAAGTTCGAAATAGATACTAAATTTGGCACCAAATAATCGAGGTCATTATGTCCCTGAACATTGAAACCATCCAACAAGAAAACAAGAAATCCGATCTGCCGCAATTCCGTACCGGCGATACCATCACGGTGAACGTGAAGGTCATCGAAGGCACCAAGGAACGCATTCAGCCGTTCAAGGGCGTGGTCATCCAGAGAAAGAACACCGGCGTGTCCGAAACCGTCACCGTCCGCAAGGTCACCGATGGCATCGCCGTCGAGCGCATTTTCCCGGTGCACTCTCCGCGTATCGCCTCCTTCAAGATCGAAAGCGAAGGCAAGGTCCGCAAGGCTCGCATTTTCTATATGCGCAAGCTTATGGGCAAGGCCGCCCGTATCGATAAGCGTCAGGACTAGTCCTCTCCAAGTCAGGCGGTTCCCGTTGAATCCGGGCAATCCCACAGAGAAGATAATCCCGCCGGTCACGCGCACCGTGAAGGCGGGTTCTCTTGTTTTTAAACAAGGCGAAACGGCGCACGAAATGTGTCTCGTCGAAGAGGGGGAACTTGTCGCCGTCACGGGCGACGGCCTGCGCGAAAAAGAACTCTTCCGTTTAGGCAAAGGTTCGCTCGTCGGCGTCGCCGCCGTCCTTGACAACGAGCCGAACAAGCACGACATCAAAGCGGCCATCGATTCCAGGCTTACCATCATCGGCGGCGCGGCTATCGCCTCGCTTCTGAAAACGGCTCCAATCTGGTTCCTCGCCGCTCTGAAGACGCTCACGTCCAAGACACGATTGCTCCGCGAAGGCTTTTCAAAGCCGCTTTTCGCCGACTGCCTCCAGAGTTTCGCGCGGTTCCTGTCCCTGCGCTATAAAGGAACGCCGCTTTCCCAGAAAGAACTTCTCCGGGAATACTGCTGGCAGACGCGCGCCTCCGAAGACGACGCCCGCGCCGTCCTCCGCACGCTCGTCCGCCGGAACATGATCAAGATTTCCACGGAGAAAGGCGAAGACAATCCGGGCATCGTGATAGACCAACCCGAATTGCTCGTCCTCCTCACGGAATACATCAGCTGCACGGGGAGCGACAAGAAGTTTCCGCCGTTCGAGCTATCTCAGCGGGAATGTTCCTTCCTTGAATTCCTGAGCCTGGAAGAGCATCAGTTCACCCGCGATATGAACGGATGGGCGCAATATCTGCAAGTCGCGGATCCGTCCGCATCGCAGGAGGACGTTTCCCGTCTCTACAAAATGGGGATTTTCCGGCACGATAAGGAAGGAAACGGACTGCGCCTGCAAGGGACGGCGCTCCGCCATTTCCTGCTCGCCATACATAACGAAACAAGTATAAGCGGGCTCTGTATATGATTCTGAAACCGGGACAGAAACTCTGCGGAGAAGGCGAAAAGGGCGATTCCCTCTTCATCGTCAAGAGAGGACTTCTCAAAATATTCAAGCGGGAAGGCGTAAAGACATTCCCGGCGGGCGAAGCCATACCGGGAACGATCATCGGCACGCAGTCCCTGTTCCAGCAAAAGCCCTACGACCGCACGGTCAAAGCGGCGGAAGAAACCGAAATCATATCCATCGACCAGAAAATTCTTCAGGATACGCTCGAAAGATTCCCGGCCTGGTTCCGCAACATTCCTTATTTCATGGCGGCGCGCCTCGCCCAGGCGGAAAAGAGCAAAAGCCGCTCCGATAAAATCCGGGCGCTCCCCACGCTTCTTTTCCTCTTCGCCGAAGAAATCGACAGAACGGGAAGCTGTTCATTCCCGCTGGACCCCGTCACAACGGACCTGCGCACCATCAGCGGACTCGGGTACAACGATTCCTTCCAGCTCATCCGCGCCCTGTGCGCGCTCGGCCTTGCAAAGATCAACCCCGGAGAATCCGTCGGCATCACGATAGCCATGCCTCCGCTGATGCGGCTTCTGTATAAGACGCTCCTCGCGCGCGCCCTCTCCGACCAACGCCCCGCAGTCCTTCTCTCTCCGCAAGAACAGGTGATCCTCACCGCATTCAGGAACGCGGCGAAAAAAGAAGGCGCCGAATTCAAAGGCAAGACCGTCGTCACGCTGAAGGCGTTCCTCGCCGCTTATGGCAATGAGCTTCCGAGAATTAAATTCAACACGGCATCGCTCGGGAACCTATGCAAATCGGGATTCCTGCGCACGGAACCGGAATACCAGGCTGGAACGCGGGACTCCATCCGCCTGCTCTACGCGGACGCGGAAAGCGTCGATGAACTTCTGGAGCTCAACCGTGTGTACCCGCTCCTTGACAAGAAATTGCCTGAATCATTCTAGAGCCGCCCCAATATTCTAAAATCGGTCATTTTATTCTTGACCGGGCAGCTCTGCCAGGCATGCCGCGATACCTATAAAGACAAAGGCAAAATACAACGGAACCCCGGGTTGCACGGAATCAGATCGTCCGTGAGAACATCGGCCTCGTACGATTCTGCATCAAAGGATCCAGCTGCATCGCCAGATA